>JBIINB010000196.1:0-6721 GCA_044337705.1 Pirellulaceae bacterium
AGAAGTATTGCGACGCATCGCTGCTGTCCTTTTGTTGTTTCGTGTGGATCGATGGGATCGTGCAGCAGGAAAAAAACTCTGCCGCGCTGCAGTTGAGTCAGCCAGACCGCGTTGCCCGAAGGCAGATGACCAGCTTCCTCAAAATTCCACACGGAAGACTTGCCTAAGTTGTCGTCGACAACTTCGTGACTTCCGATGGACCGTCTGTGAATCCTGCCCCCGCCTTCGATTGCTCGCCAGTCATCTGATTGGACTGGTACATTCGCAGCGACAAGGTGGCTAGGAACGACATGGGAGCCTCCGATCTATCGGTCAGGCGAAGCCCTTTCCCAATCGATCGGCGAAATGCACCCAAGAACGATCAACCTCTTGGAGGAGGTACATCCATCGAAACTCGACGACTGGGAGATCCCAAGTCGGCTGGATTGCTCCAGTCTTCGCCCGGAAAGAGAGCGGGAGAAGAATCCCGCACAGAAAGAGCATGCCCTAACAACTTACGAGGACCGGACTGATTCGGCGGCACCATCTCAGGAACCGGCAGATTTTTCGACTCCCGACAGTGCGCTCCTCGACAAGGTGATTCTGGGGAGTATCGAACACTCCAGGCCTGACCTGAATCGGCAACCGCAAGAATGTCCAACAGCACCAAACCGTGGCCGCGCTGGTGCATGTGGCGAAGAAAAACCTCTTCCTGATAACCTAACCGGGCGCATCCCGCTTGAAGATCGCTTGCAAACCACCCGACCAAAACTCCTACCAATACCACCATCGACCGGTGAAAAAATCGACCGGATGATTTGGCTGGTTGATAAGAAAGACGGTTCGAGCACATGTCAGGAAATCACCCCAACGACACACCGACCTCAGAAAAGCAACCCAATTATGGAACGGAAATTCCGTTCCTGCAACCAAAACCGCCAGATTCAAGTCGATTCAACCGTCGATGCTGCGGCGCGCTCCGTCGGTCTCAATAAAACCCCTTAAATTCCCCCTCCGTTCCGACATCTCAACGCGCTACTGCCCCGCTGGACAGTTGGTAGCAGTCGTTCGGTTTCTACGATACAGAGGCTTCTTTCCAATCGATGAACCGAACTGACTAGAAGTTCCAAAGACCCCTCTTTTTTGTGGACCCCACACGCAAGCACCCCCTACTAGGTGGATGACGGCTACAGGAATTGACATACCCGGTCCGATCTCAGGGGCAGACTCCATGCTGGCACCGTCCTCGTTGGTCATCGAAAAGGTTTCTGGTCGGCATGGCCTGGCCCCCTCTGGAGTTCCCTTGGCGAACTCACCGGTGCACAGAGACCGGCCCGAAGGGCATTGGCGGCGTGGCTTGGATGCGGGTAGTCCGTTGGATTGGCTGGGGGAGCCGGATGCGGACGCATACGGGTCGATCGAATCCGCTTCTTCTTCCAAAAACGCCTCCCCTTGGCCTGGCCCCGGGTGGCCACTCCTTCAGAAACAACTCGGCGTCGAATCGATCCGCAAGTGCGGGGAGTTGGATTGGGGCTGTTCGACTGCCGGAGTTTTCAGTTCCTATCGATCGCGCACCGATCCTTTCGCATCTGGCTGGATGATTCGGTTGCGGCATGCGATCGAGGCGATCGGCAGGCGTCAGGAAACGCTTCTGGTAGCTTCCAGCAGTCCCATTCGCGCCCACCAGTGGGAGCTGGCACAGCGGTGTGGCGTGGCGGCCTGCCTCGTCGAGGTCCAGTGGAGTCGACCCCGTCGTATCCTTCGACCTTCCAAGGAGGCTTCTGAACCCAAGTTGGTGGTGACCATCGCGGATCAATTTGAATTCCCCTCCATCGATTCGCTGCTGGCCCTCCTGGTCGATTCGATGGAAGTGATTCACTGCGTGGCCAAAGGGCAAACAGAGCGAGCTATCCAGCTGCGAACGACAGCTCTGCCCGGATTGGGCGACACGATCCATCGCTGGGATCAGCAATCGCCCTACCGCTTCGAACGCGACATCTACCTCCCGCGATCGACTAGTACTTGTACCTCTTGCGAACCAGGGCAAGCGATGGCCCCGATCTTTCCATTACCTCACGTACCCCATCGCTCACCTGCGGTTTCCGACTGGCTGGTTCACTGCACTCGCGCCACTCCCGGACCATGGCCACAGCAAGATTTCAGAGAGCACCTCGATGACATTCTCCGTCAGGATCGTTGGGAGATTCCGTCTCCGCTGGAGACTCTGACGCGAATCCTCCAGAACCGCAGACTGCTGGCTACCGGTTACCTCAAGCGATCGGGGAGTCGTTCGATCTCCTTCTCGGCTAGGCCCCTGAGAGATCTCCTGGACTCACGGTGCTACCAGAGACATCTGCAGCGATGGGACTGGGAACCTTACGGCATTGCCATCGCCAAGAAGCACCTAGTCCAACTTGGGGCTCAACCGGTTCGGTATGGTCTCGATGCAGACTCCGACGTCCAAGCTCGCTGGCAGATGGAAGAGGAATGGCGACTGAACGGAGATCTGTCCCTTGCCGACTTGCCTTGGGGCGGTGGCTTTGTTTTCGTCCCGGACCTGAAAACAGCCACGCGTATCGCTCGCATCAGTCCCCTTCCGGTCGCCTTTCTAAGCCGAGCCTAGTTGTTTTTCATAGTTCGCAACGTTTCGAGAAGGTCTGTAATCTTCATCCGTCCTCGATGCCCTGATAAGTCTTCCACCAGTCCACTGGGGATCGCTTGGCGGCTATCCTGGTGGATCTGCGAGGCGAACTATTGGCGGGGGCGTCCTGAAATCATCGGATCATTGAATTAGTCGGGGAGTCATAGGCCCATGAGAAAGATGCTGCATCGATGGATTCTTGGGATGGGGCTGCTGATGCCATCGGCGGCGGTGGGGCAGGAAGCCGAGCCGAAGGTGTTGCCCGTCCCTGGCGCAACCACCCTGCCGACCCGGATCGCCTTTGGATCCTGCGGCCATCAGAACAAGCCGCAGCCGGTCCTGGATCGAGTGGTCCAGGCTAAGCCGGACCTCTTCATCTATCTGGGGGACAACATCTATGGCGACACGCGCGACATGAAACTGCTGCAGGCAAAATATGATCTTCTGGGCGCCAAACCGGAGTTCCAGCGTTTGCGTGCCAACGTCCCGGTGGTGTCGATCTGGGACGATCACGACTACGGTGAAAACGATGCGGGGATCGACTACCCGATGAAGGAGGAGTCGCGCGCGATCTTCTTTGAATTCTGGCGAGTCCCTGCCGAAAGCCTGCGCCGCAGCCATCCAGGGATTTATGGCGTCCATTACTTCGAACAGGATGGAAAGCGATTGCAACTGATTTTGCTCGACACGCGGACCTTCCGGACCCCGCTGATCCGCCGCCCAAAGAACGACACCAACCCCCAGTTCAAGAACGACTACATCCCCGACCCGAACCCCGAAAAAACGTTCCTGGGCGATCGCCAGTGGCAGTGGCTGGAAGAGCAGTTGCGGGAGCCTGCCGATCTGCGACTGATCGCCAGTTCGATCCAGTTTTCGCATGAGTACAACGGCTATGAATCCTGGACGAACTATCCGGCGCAGCAGGAAAAGATGTTCGACCTCCTCCGCAGGACCAAAGCCTCCGGGGTCTGCTTCGTTTCGGGCGATGTGCACTGGGCTGAACTGTCCAGGCGAAGCCCTGAAGGGCTCTACCCCATCTACGATCTGACCGCCAGCGGCATCACAGAGACATGGTTCAAGGTCGAGCCGAATCAGTATCGTATCGGGGAGGCCGTTCGGCAAAACCACTTCGGGATGATGGAAATCGATTGGCAGGCGAGTCCCGTTTCTATCACTTGGAAGGTGATTGATGTCGATGGGAAGGAAGTGCTCAAGCACTCGGTAACGATCGATCAACTCCAAATCCCCTCCGATCAGTGAGTCGATCGTCATCGAGCGATTGCTGCTGATTATGGCTGGGTGCATACAGGCTTTTTTAAGGAACGAGCGGATGATAGCGCGATCCTTGGCGGTATTGGCGATCGTTCTGTTTGGGATGCTGGTCGGAGATCAATCGTTCGCTCTGGCCAGATCGCGGTCCAGCCCTCCCCATATCGTTGTGATCGTGGTGGATGATCTGGGATGGGCTGATCTGGGATGTTATGGCAGCCGCTACCACCAGACACCGCACCTGGATCGCATGGCGAAAACCAGCTGCCGATTCACGCATGCCTATTCGGCCGGCAGCGTCTGCTCGCCAACCCGCGCCGCCTTGATGACGGGTCGTCACCCAGTACGCGTTGGGATCACCGATTGGATCCCTGGGGAATCGGATCAGGGGCATCCCATGCGCATCCCGGTGGATCGCGACCAATTGCCTCTGGAAGAGCAGACGATCGCCGAGTCGTTTCAGGCGTCTGGCTATCAGACCTTCTACGCCGGAAAATGGCACCTGGGAGCGGATGGGCATTCCCCGCGCGAGCAAGGGTTTCAGTATTACGAGGATCCAGTGGGGCGCTCGGAAGCAGGTTCGCCCGCCAAGAACCGGTTCAGCTACCGACCCCATGCAAGTGACTGGCTGACCGATCGGACCATTGCATTCCTGGAGTCCAGCGCAGCAAAGGGCCCGACTTTTTCCGTTCTTTCCTTCTACGATGTCCACACCCCGATCGTAGCTGAGCAATCCATGCTGGAGCATTTCAGGCAGCGACTTGAAGGTAGCAGCGAACGAAGCGACATGACGGAGCAGGCTGCCAAGACCCGCTCCCGACAGGACTCGCCTCCCTATGCCTCGATGGTCCATGAGGTCGATCATCAGGTGGGCCGGCTGCTGGGTACCTTGGAGCGATTGGGCATTCTCGACCAATCGATCGTTGTCTTCACCTCCGATAACGGCGGACTGTCCACCCTCCTGAAAAACCCTGGCCCCACCTCCAACCAACCGCTTCGAGCCGGGAAGGGGTGGCTGTATGAAGGAGGCATACGCGTCCCACTTCTAATCCGCCTGCCCGACGGCGAGGAAAGGATACTGGATACCCCGTTGGTGACGATGGATTTGTTTCCCACGCTCCTGGATCTTGCCGGTCTTCCCGCGGTAGATACTGGAATCGATGGCGTCAGTTGGAAGGGAACGCTGCTAAAGGATCAGCCCCCTCCCCAGCGACCTCTCTTCTGGCACTATCCCCACTACCACGGTTCGGGTTGGACCGGTGGTTCAGCAGTACAACACGAAGGTTGGAAGCTGATCGAGTTTGCAGAGGATGGTCGCAAAGAACTTTTCTATCTGCCCGAGGATCCTGGTGAGTCGCGGAATCTCGCAGCGGATAAGCCGGAGAAGCTGGCCGAGCTCTCCCACTTGCTGGACCAGTGGCGAACATCACTGGATGCCGGCAAGATGGTCCCCAAGGAACAACCGGAAGCGCAGTGAGCGAGCCCTCGCATCGGGAAAGCGAGTGCCCAGCTTCCGGTGGATTGTGTCGCGCGGCCGCCTATCGGACCGTCGCTTGCCATGCCTGCTGCAAGGTTGCAGCGATCGATGCCACTGCTGCAAGATGCGTCGGCTTCATCAGCACCGAACGGAGGCAGGTCAGGCGATCGCGATCGATCTCCATCGGGCAGTCGATTTGTTTCAGAATTCCGAGGGGTACTTCCAACAGCGCCACATGCAGTCCCCTGCGTGCCGACTCTTCAAAGATCCGGCGCGATCGAAAAGAGCTTTCCGAAACGCTTTTCTCCCGAGGAGCCCAGACGACGATATCGAGCATGGGAGACCAGGGAGCCCACCAGTCGCTCGTAGCGGCAAGCCTCTGGTGAAGTTCCACCGCCGCCTGGCGACATTTTCCAAGCTGCTCGGCCATCAATCCACCCGGTTGCAGCGGAAATTGCTTCAGCGTCGCCCAAAGCGCGACGGCTGCTGCGCCGGGACGCGAACATTCCAGGCTGATCTCCCCCAGATGCAGAGCGTCGGAGCTGAAGTAGGTGTAGGGGGAATCGTGCCGGTAGTGCCTTCCGACCCTCGCATCCTGAAAAAGAACACTTCCACATCCATAGGGCTGCAACCCATGCTTGTGCGGATCGATCACCACCGAATCGGCTTGCGAAATGGCTTGAAATGCCTTTCGTGTCGCATCCGGCAACTCCTCTTCCAACAGTTTGAAGTAACCTCCATAGGCGGCATCGACGTGAAGTCGAAAGTCGAACTGCTTCTTGAGCTCGGCGATCTGTTCCAGCGGATCGACAGCGCCAAGTCCGGTGGTCCCTAACGTGGCGACCACGGTCCCGACGTCGCCGCGTCGCAGTCGCTCCTGCAAGGCAGCCACATCGATTCGTCCGACTGCGTCGACCGAAACCAGCTCGCAAGGAAGCTGCAGAACCGATGCGATCCGCTGGTGTGTGTAATGCGCCTGGGAAGATGCCAGGATGATTTGACCGGGTCGCTCCTTTCCCGCCACCCAGAGTGCTTCCAGATTGGCCATCGTGCCACCACCGGTCAGATGCCCTAGCGTCCGATCCCCACTGGAGGTGTGCCAACCGATCATTCCCGCCAATTCCTGGATCGCTTCCTTTTCCATCTGCGAGCTTGCTAGGCCGCCGTCCAGTGCATGGTTGTTGGGGTTGATGGTCATCGCCAGATGGTATGCCAACTGCGCGATGGTTGCGGGTGGCTTGAGCATCTGGCCAGCGTAGAAGGGGTCTCCATAAGGCAATTCCCCTTTCAGTCGGTCGACCACCTCACCAAGAACCCCGTCGATCGTCTTCCAGTCTTCGGACGTATCACTCGCC
>JBIINB010000013.1:0-60817 GCA_044337705.1 Pirellulaceae bacterium
GGCGGAGCGTCTGCATAGATGGCGAACTGAAGGCTGCTGGTTTGCCCGCCATTCTGAGAGGCTCCCCCAAAGTCGATCGCAACCGCGCCCTGAAATCGATCGAATCCCTCCGGCAGATCAAACTCCAAGAGGCTGATCGCGTGCGTGCCGATCCCTTTGGCAATCGGCTTGCCTGATGCGGTTCGAAGATTCTGGCCACCGGCGTTGACGTTCTTGCCAACCTGGCCCCACTGAGTCGACGCATTTTTCCAAGGTAGCTCCAGCAACGAAACCTTCCGCTCTCCAGCCACCAGCATTGGATCGACCCAATCGGCCCAGTCGCAGGAAAAACCATCCCCACCATCGCCAACCGAAAGAAACAGCTTCTTGACTCCGCGAACATCGACGTCGAAGGCCAACGGTTCGGGATGGCTGGCAGCCCGGAGCACTGGTGATTCAAAGAGCTTCCGTCCTTCTTTCTGTTTCACACCCCCAGTCGAACGCGAGGCGGCGGAAATCAACTGAAACTGCTTTCGCAGTGCATCGACCGGCAGATTCGAAGGCACCTGCTCATCCTGATTTTCGATCAACCTGGGAACTCCAAGCGGTGTCGTAGGAACGCCTCCCTCAGGAACGCTTCCTGTGGCCGTCCAGAGGATGGCATTGGCCACAAGTCGACGGATCTCTGGCCGACCCCAGTTCCAATGGAAATGCCCACCGGTGTACCCGAACGATCGTCCACCGTTGGGTCGCTGGTAGGCCCAAGCCAGATGCTGGGACTCTCCATTGGCAACTGCTTTGCGGACATCGGGATTGCCACTGTGCGCACCATCCGGACGATTCAGCGTATCGGCTGGCGGGAGAGCCGAGAGGATCGGAGTCACCCCGGCCATGTTGGGCCGAAATCTCATGTGGTAGTACCATTCGTCCTGAGCTGCGAAGGGTGCAACGCCTCGAGTAATCGGATGGTCGACCATCTTGGGATAATCGGCTTTCCAATGAGGATTTACCGACCAGTGCGTCTCGAAGTAGCCTCCCAGCCAATCCAAAAATTTATCTCCCACCTCTCCCTTGGGCACTTCGACCGCATAATGAATGCAGACAAGTCCAACCTTGCGATCCATAAGCTTTCCCAGCGTTTCCAGATGAGCGTTGGCTGGATGTCCACCACCGCCATCGGAGTAGATGACCACCGAATCAGCCCCCTCGAACACCGATTCGTCGGCGGGCCATCCGTTGCGCACGATCTCGCACTCCACACCTGGAATGCTTCTCAGAGCGTCGGCCAGCAGTCGACTACCGGCATAGTGCTCATGTGATCCGAAATCATGACTGGGACCGCCCGCCACGAAAACGATTTTCACCGAGTCGGCGCTCTGGCTGAACGCTTTCCCTGGAAGACTTGTCGCCAGCAGAATCATGCCCAGAACGAATGCCGATTTGCAGGCATTCCCTACTCGAAAACACATACACACGCTCCTCGTGGGAAAGGATGGTAGAAGGCTCGTGGAATCCTGGACTCAGAAGCCCTCTACTGAGATCGATCAACGACCTGACCAGCAGACTTCACCAGTCCCGTCCAGCATCATCGCGACTTCGATACCTGGGGATCGATTGGAGCGCAAGGCGGGACGGTATGGGATGCAGGTATAGGCGGGTCGTTCGCTTCATGGTAACCAGCCCGACTCCCATTTGGCCAGTCCCCGCCCCGTCGTGAACAGCAGCCACCACAAACTAGGGCGCCGCCATCACCTGAATAGGACTCATCAAATACTTCATCAAGTCCTTTCGCTGTTCCGCGGTCATAAGCTCCATCAAGCCGTCGGGCATCAGCGATTTCGTGGAAGCTCTTCGTTCGTCCAGATCCTCCTTCAAGACACGTGTCTGCTCGGTAGGAGTCTGAACGAGGATCATCTGGGAATCCTCCTGGAGGGGAACTCCTGTAACGATGCGGCCATCGCGTAGAAGAAAGAGCGAAACGCGGAATCGATCGGCCACCGAAGCGCTGGGATCTGCGATGTTTTCGATCCAGTACCGGATGTTTCCCCTCTGTGCTCCCGTCAATTCCGGGCCGATTGCACCCCCTTCGCCAAACAGCTTGTGGCACGAAGCGCAGTGCTTGTTCCAGAGGGCACGGCCAGCCACGGCATCTCCTTTGGCGACGGAGTCCTCCGTCAGCTCGATCTCGAGCGCCGCCATTCTCTGCCGCCCTTCCTCGGTCAACCATTGCATCGCCGGCCAAAGCGTCTCCAGCCTTCCCTGCAGCGCAGGATCTCCTGACCAATGCAGCTGCCGCAAGGTAGCTGCAGGGACTTCATCCCTCGCGATACTTCCTTTTTCGATGGCATCCACTAAACGGACCATGCCAGACCGGTTTGCAGCCAGCGCTTCGATCGCCGCGCGGCGACCGGGAGATTGCAATCTGGAAAAGACCTCCAGCAGATCATCCCAAGCCTCGACTTCTCCGGTCCTACCCAACGCGACAATGGCATCGCAGCCCAGATCTCTATCCGCCAGCATTGGCTTGAGCCGCTCGCGAAGTCCACTGGACCTCGCCTCACTCAATGAACGAATCGCTTCACGACGCTGATTGATGGGAACCTTCGAATCGCCTACCAGCTCCATCAACTGCCCTTCGGCGACACCATCGGCCATCAACAGTCCCAGCCGGTCCAGCGCCGACTGGATCTCCGGTGAAGACTCTCGACGGAGCTGTGCATCAGCACGACGCCATCCCTCGGGCATCTCCACACGACGGCGCCCCTGCAACGCGTCCAGCATGCCCTGCAGCACCGCCAGAGCTCGCTCCTCCGATCTATCGGCACTACCCAGCCAGTCCGCAATGCCTTGACGGACCGATTGGTCGTGCTGCCAGTCGGACGCCAGCCTTCTGGCAATCCAGCGATCGATCGACTTCATGCCAGGCTTGCTCAGCAACTCCATCGCCTTGCCACGCTGCCTGGCCACATGCTCCTTCATTCCCGACCAGAGCACTGCAGGATAATCGCGATCCCCTTCCACGTTGGCTTTCGCTGCCAGGGTCGCAAGTATCTCCCAGACATCCTGGGAACGGATATTGCCAACCATCGACGCTGCGTACATCCAACCCAGGGAATCGGATTCCTCCTGACAATATCGCAAAACCGTCCTGGCCACAGCTGGATCTTCCGTCGGTCGATCCAGCAACAGGCGAAGGCAGGCGATGCGGTAGGATGCGTCCCCCGCAGTGCGATAGGAATCCTGCAGGGACGACGCCAGGCGAATCATCAACCACTCCGGCGTAGCCTCTCCCATCGAGGCCAAAGTCCATAGCGCCTCAAGTCGTCCGGTGTCCCCGTCCGTCTTCAACGACGCCACGGTTTTTAATCGCTCGATCGCCTCCTTTGAAATTGTCCCCGCATGCTTGCGATCGACCAGGATGCGTCGCGCCATCCTTCGATGCCAGACATCTTCATGAGCTAACCGGTCGATCAACTCCGGATCGCTCACCCCTCCCAATGCCTTGCGATCCCATCCTGCCATTCCATACCGCAAACGGTAGATCCTACCGCTGCTGCGGTGAATACCGTCGTCATCGTGGCATTCTCCGATATCGGACCAATCCAGTACGTAGACGGCACCTTCCGGTCCGGACACCAGATCGATCCCACGAAACCATGGATCCTCTACCTGGAACAAATCAGGCTGATGCTTGCCGACAAATCCGGCCCCCTCGCGCACCAACCGCTCGCGATTGAACCGTTTCCCGTGGTAGTTGATCGTGTAGAGCTGATGTCGATAAGGCTCCGGCCAATTCGCACCCTGATAGATCATCATCCCGACATGCGCGTGCCCGCCTCCCGCCTTATCAGTTTCGGGGGAAATCCCGATCTTCCGTATGTCGCTCCAGGTCTCCGCCGACGAATTCCAGTGGACATGATCGGCCACTTGCGGCAACAGCTGATAGATGTGCGGATCAGCATCCTCTCCGTACATCCGCTGCAGATGGGCATTTGGGATGGCGTGCCACAGATGCCCGATCACCGTATTGATGAAGAACAGGTTCCCATGCGCATCCCAATCGGATCCCCAGGGATTGGTCGTTCCATGTGTCACCATTTCGCATCGCTTTTCGACGGGATGGTATCGCCAGATCCCCGGTCCAATCGCCACCCTTTCCGCCTCCGTTGCACCCGGTGGCCCCACCTTGCCCCCAGCAAGAATTCCATGCCTGCCATAAAGCCATCCGTCGGGCCCCCACTTCAACCCATTGGCAAGATTGTGTCGAACGGCATCGGCATCAAATCCGTCCAGCATCACCTGCGCGGGACCGTCGGGCACATCGTCTCCGTCGGCGTCTGGTATGAAGTAAAGAGAGGGTGGGGCCATCGCCCAGATCCCTCCATATCCGATCTCCACACTGGTCAGTCTCTGCAATTCCTCGTGAAACACCTTGCGCAGATCAGCGCGGCCATCGCCATCGCTGTCCGAGAGGATAACGATTCTATCCTTCAGATCGGGATGAAAATTCACCTGTCTTTCCGAATAGGTTTCGTTCTCTGCAATCCATAAGCGACCTCGGTCGTCCCAAGCGCATCCAATCGGCTGACGCACCATCGGCTCGGCTGCAAATAGATCAACCGAAAACCCCTCCGGGCAATCGAAGCCAGATGCTGTCTCGTCACCTGAGCGTCGAGGGATCGTCTCATCCTGGGTGTTTATCGCAGTGTCATCTTGCGCCACCAGCCCGCACAGGTCACCACCGCCTATCACGATCGCTGCAACCCCAATCATCGCTGCCCAACGATACGCGGAAACGCAGTCCGCAAAGCGAAAGGAAGTTACCATGATGCTGACCTAGCCCCGTAGCAAGAAGAATGATGACGCTTCAACGCCGCCGTTCCCGAGAAACTCTTAGGACCAGCCTGAAGAAAGCAACTGGTTTCGTGGCATCTCAATGTACCACAAACCAAATGAGGCACGCCGGCCCCATTCATCCTAAGTTCTCCTTGGTACTTGGAGTCTGCGTCCGAGTCGCCTACCGGTTTTTTAGAAGTCGACGAAAAGGTTGCATGGCCCCTGGCGCCGCGCGTTACAATCGAAATGTGAATCGGTCTCCGACCTGCATCCAAGCTGGCGGGCCCTCCAAATGCGCCGCCCCCTCACTCGGATACCCATCACCCTTTCCAGCGCCGCAACTTCCCGCCTTCCATCGACTACTCGACGAGGTTGCCCATGACCCCGAAGCGGTTCTCCCTTTCGGTACTCCTCTACCCGCTGCTGTTGATTGCGGCCCATCAGCCATCTTACGGTCAGGCACCGGAAGATCAGCCGACCGGACCAGCACTCAGCCCTCAGGAGGCAATCCAGCAATTTCAGACGCCAACCGAATGGCTATGGGAGTCGCTGTTGCATGAGCCGCAGATAAGCCAACCGCTGATGACCAGTTTCGACCCTGCTGGAAGGCTTTGGGTTGTGCAATATCTGCAGTACCCGGAACCAGCCGGCATTCAGGCGCTCAGCCGCGACCAGTTTTGGCGGATCGTGTATGACAAACTGCCGATCGCACCGGGAAAAGAAGGGCACGTGCCTGGACGGGATAAAATTACGATTCATGAAGACCGCGATTCGGATGGAACCTTTGAGACAGAGACGGTCTTCGTTGATGGATTGAATATAGCAACAGCAGTGGCACCGACGACGGATGGCGCCTGGGTACTCAATCCTCCCTACCTGCTCTTCTACGCCGATCGCAATCAGGATGGCCGCGCTGATGGAGCTCCGGAAGTGCACTTGGAGGGTTTTGGCCTGGAAGACACCCATTCGGTCGCCAACAGCCTCTGCTTTGGTCCCGATGGCTGGCTGTATGCAGCTCAAGGATCTACTGTCACCGCTGCCGTCCGATCCGGTTCAAAGGATCCCCCAATCAAGAGCCTTGGACAACTGATCTGGAGGTACCATCCCAGCAGGAAAATCTACGAGGTCTTCGCCGAGGGTGGTGGCAATGCATTCGGCGTAGCGATCGATGATCAAGGTGCGATCTTTTCTGGCCACAACGGCGGCGATACCCGCGGCTTTCATTACCAACAGGGGGGCTACTACCGCAAAGGATTCACCAAGCATGGAAGCCTTTCGAATCCTTATTCGTTCGGCTACCTCCTTCCAATGCAGCATGACCCGATCCAAAGGTTCTCACACACCATGCTGATGCTCCAGGGAA
This sequence comes from Pirellulaceae bacterium, assembly GCA_044337705.1. Taxonomy (GTDB): domain Bacteria; phylum Planctomycetota; class Planctomycetia; order Pirellulales; family Pirellulaceae; genus JBEISR01. The sequence continues at coordinate 6,179 of JBIINB010000013.1, forward strand.
CCGCCCTGGGCGAGCCCGATCGCCCCACGATGCTGGCGGTTGACCCGCTCCATGGCAAGCTGATCGAGACGGAGCTGATGGCTCGGGGAGCCACTTTCGCCACGCGAGATCTTCGCGATGCGGTAAGCAGTAAGGATAAATGGTTCCGCCCCGTTGCAATCCAGGATGGCCCCGATGGAGCCGCTTACATCTGTGACTGGTACGACTTTCAGGTAGCCCATCTCTATGCGCACGTCGGAAAAATGGATCGCGATCACGGCCGAGTCTATCGACTCCGCCCAAATCGATCCCCCGATTCGACATCGCCGCCGAAGTGGAATCCGGCGTGGTCGCAGTCCAAAGAGATCACCAGCCTTCTGGAATTGGTCGACACACTCGAGCATCCCTACCGTTGGCAGCGCGCGATGGCCAGACGGCTGATTGCCGCTCATCCGCTCAAGGATCAGGCAGTCGATCGCCTGCTGCAAAAGTCGCAATCGACCAGCCCCCGAGCTTTGGAGTACCTCTGGACGCTTCACCTTTGCGGCTATCTAGCCGACACGCTGGTCGCTGATTCCGATCCAACACTCCACCTTGATCCCACTCTCTGGCTGACTCATCCGGATCCTCATGTCCGCGCCTGGACCTGGCGATTGATGACCGACGATGGGCAACTGCACCCCGAACGCATCGAACCGCTTCGAACGGCTATCTCCCAGGAGTCCGATCCGATCGTCCTGGCCCAAATCGCCTCATCGATGATGCGTATCCCCGCGGAGCAGGCGGTCCCACTGCTGGGAAGGCTCCTTCAACGCCCCATCGATCCGCAGGACACTGTCCTGCCGTTGATGACGTGGTGGGCCGTCGAACGGCATGCCGACCAGCATGCACTGATCTTGCCAGAACTGCTCGACCGGGCCTCCTGCTGGCAACATCCTCTCTTCCCGGAACGGATCGCGCCAAATCTCATCCAGCGATGGCTGCGACAGGGAACCCGTGAGTCCTACCATGCCGCTCAGATGGCAATCGCCCATGTTTCGAACCATCAGGGGCCTCATGCCGGGAATGCTGTTGCGGCATCACTTCAAGCCTTCGAACAGGCTTTCGAAGGGCGATCTCTGGCTGGTGTACCCAACGAATTACTGGAGCAACTTGCGGCGCTCGGCCCCCCAACCACTACCCTGAAACTTCGCAGAGGGGATGCGGAGGCGGTGACGGAAGTCATCGCCGGCTGGAAGGATCCCAAGGTTCCGCCTTCTCTGAAAATCCAATGGATCCGTATCCTGGGAGAATTGCCTCAAGCCGCCGCGATGCCCGAATTGCTCATTCTGGCGACCGATGCAGATACCCCCGCTCCTCTTCGCGATGCGGCCCTCGCCTCCCTCAGCCGATACGATCAGCCCCAGATCGCAACGCGTCTGATTGAAGCGTGGCCCACCATGGAAGAACCGATGCGCAAGGTCGCTGGAATGACATTGGCCAGCCGTTTGGCGTGGAGCCTTGCGTGGCGCGACGCAGTGGTCGATGGCAAAGTCGATGCCCAGTCGCTGCCCATCGAAGCGGTACGAGCCATGCGACTCCACCCCGAACCGCAACTCCTACAGTCGCTCGATCCATGGTACCCCTCCACTGGCTCGATCGATCTGCCAACCGCCCAGCAGAAGGTCGCGTCCTTCTCCGCGATGCTGCAGGAGAAACAGGGAGATCCCTACTCTGGGAAAAAGCTTTTCACCAACCACTGCGGCCGTTGCCATCGCCTTTTTGACCAGGGAGGCCAAATCGGCCCCGACCTGACAGGCTACCAACGCGACCAACTTGCCTCCCTCCTCCTTCATATCGTTGCGCCGAATCTCGAGGTGCGAGAGGGTTACCAGTCTTTCGCGGCATTGACCGAGGAGGATGTGCTGCTGGTTGGATTCATCGAAAGCGATCTGGGAGAGGAGCTGGTGCTGAAAGGTGTCGATGGACAGTCGCATGGCCTGCGACGCTCCCAACTCCAGTCCCTAACTCCACAGTCCCAGTCGCTGATGCCAGAGGGACTTCTCGACACCCTTTCCGCCGATCAGGTTCGTGACCTGCTCGCCTACCTCCGCAGCTCGCAGCCACTGCACGATGGAACCTGATTGGAGTCGGACTGGATTGGGGAGTCCGTGCCGCCTCTCCTTTGCCTTCTGGATCACGTTCCCACCCTAAGACCCAGGAAGACGATCATGCATTCCACTCCACTCCCGCTTTCAAGCATTACCACCCCACTGCTGGCGATGCTGCTTTTCGATGCAACCCAAATGTTTCTTCTACCTGGGCTCGCTCTAGCCCAGGCCCCCCCCGCCGTTTTGGCGCAGACAGAGCCACTGACGATGGAGGGAGATATCGCCAGCGAAATGGTGGCAGGGGTCGATCGATTCCTGCTGCGCGAACTGGAAGCTAGCCAGGAAAAACGGAAACAAAGCTGGCCTCGACCGGAGGCGGGAAGATCGGACATCGACGCATTTAAGATGTCCATCGGGCCTCTGCGCGAAAAGCTGAGGCATCGCATTGGTCTTGCGGATGAACCCATTGCAGATCCCGAATTGATACTGCAATCTCCTTTACATGCCCCCCAGGATACGGCAGCGTCCAGTGGTGGCCGTATGCACTGGGTACGATGGCCGATCTATCCTGGTGTCGATGCCGAAGGACTGCTCTGGCTGCCGGCTACCGAGCCTACTTTCCTCATGGTGCTAATCCCCGATGCCTCCCAGGCTCCACAGGATCTGGTTGTGGATCTCCCCGATCAGCCCTCGACAGCTCGCCAATGTGTTCAGTCGGGTGGCGTTGTCCTGATCCCATCGGTGCTGCAAAGAGATCGCGAAGCCAGACGCGGCCGCGCCAAGATGACCGACCAAGAGTTTATCTATCGCTCCGCGTTTGAACTCGGCCGACATCCGCTGGGATACCATGTCCAGGAATCGCTCAACGGCATTCAGGCGCTGAGAAAGACCTATCCCAACTGCCCAACCATGATCGCCGGCTGGGGAGAAGGTGGCTGGATCGCACTCCACGCAGCAGCCGTTTCCGATGCCTTCGACTCCGCCTGCATCAGCGGCCACTTCAAGGACCGTCGAACGATCTGGGAAGAACCGATCCATCGGAATATTCATGGACTTTTGGAATATTTCGGAGATGCCCAATTGGCTACCATGATCGCACCCCGGATTGCTGTGATCGATGCGCAACCTGGCCCCCAGGTGGAGATCCTGGGGGAGGGAGGTGCTCCGGGGAAGCTCACCGGGCCGTCGGCTGAGCAGTCGATGGAGGAAATGAGGGTGGCCAAAGAGCTGCTTTCGCCGTGGCAATTGGAAATCTCCCTTCGAAGCAACAGCCAGGGCAATCCCTCCAGCCAGGTTCGATGGCAAGCCATACAGCTGATCCTTTCGGACTGGAAGATCGACCAGAGTCAGCCGGTCGAGCCGGTCACCCAGGAGAGTCTTCCCGGGCCATCGAAGGCTCAGCAGCGCCTGAAATCGCTGGAAAAATGGGATCGCTTTCAGCAACAGCGACTCGACCTGGCCCACGAAGAACGTGCCCGCTACTGGAGTTCGCTCGATACAACCAGCCTCGAAGGCTTCGAGAGAAGCATCGAGCGATACAGGACCGATTTTCGTGAATCGATCATCGGGCAGTGGGACCAGAAACCCCTGCCTTTGGCTCCTGAAAGCCGCCTTCAGTTCGACAAGGATAGATGGACTGGCTATGAAATCCGACTGCCGGTCTATCGCGATGTGTTTGCGTACGGTTCCCTCCTTTTACCCAAGGGGATCCAGCCTGGTGAGCGACGACCGGTGGTGGTCTTTCAACACGGTCTGGAAGGACGTCCCATCGATGTCATGGAGGGAGACCATGAAGCCTACCACGACGTAGCGGCGCGCCTGGCCCAGCGTGGCTTCATCGTCTTCGCACCGCAGAATCCATACCTCTTCCATGATCGCTTTCGCACCTTGCAGCGAAAGAGCAATCCACTTGGAAAAACCCTATTCTCAACGATCGTACCGCAGCACCAGCAGATTGTTGACTGGCTAAAGACACTACCCTCGGTCGATCCGAATCGTATCGCCTTCTACGGACTTTCCTACGGCGGCAAAAGCGCCATGCGGATTCCACCGCTTGTTCCCGATTACTGCCTCTCCATCTGCTCGGCCGACTTCAACGACTGGGTCTGGAAGAACGCCAGTTCCAGTAGCCCATATAGCTACGTCTGGACGATGGAGTACGAAATATTTGAATTCGATCTAGGGCGCACCTTCAACTATGCCGAAATGGCTGCGCTCATCGCCCCCCGCCCCTTCATGGTCGAACGAGGTCACTTTGACGGCGTCGCACCTGATGAACGCGTGGCGCTGGAGTACGCGAAGGTAAAACACCTTTATGAGGCGAAACTGAAACTTCCGGAGCAAACGGAAATCGAGTGGTTTGTCGGTCCCCACACCATCAACGGAAAAGGGACGTTTGATTTTCTCCATCGGCATTTACAATGGCCACAGCCAAAATGAACTGCACCTTCACACTAGCCACCGCATCGCACCATGCCCGATCTTCCTGCAACTGAAAGGTTTTCATCATGCCTCTCCCCGTCCGCCTCAAGACATCGATCAACTTGCTAAAGCTTGCCAATAGGCTGTGCTGCTGGATGGCTGCCTTGATTGTGACCGCAGGATCTCTGGTGGTCGCAAAGGAGCCTACCCCTGCCAGTCAGGAGGAATCCGCGATGCCAACCATGCGAGTCGGAATGATCGGATTGGATACATCCCACGCCATTGCGTTCACCAAACTGATGAACGATCCAGCCGCGACCGGAGCCCTTGCCAAAATGGATGTCGTTGCGGCTTTCCCCGGAGGTAGCGCGGATCTGGCAAGCAGTCGAGATCGCGTCGGAGAATACACCCAGCAGATGAAAGAAATGGGAGTCAACATCGTCGATTCCATTGATCAGTTGCTGTCGCAGGTGGATGCCGTGCTTCTGGAAAGTGTCGATGGTCGCCCCCACCTCCAGCAGGCGATTCCTGTATTTCGAAGCGGCAAACCGGTATTCATCGACAAGCCGCTGGCAGGAACGCTGGTCGACGCCGTGGCGATCGATATGGCTGCCAAACATTTTCAATCCAGATGGTTCAGCAGCTCATCCCTCCGCTTTAGCCCCTCCATCTGGAAATCCAAGACACTTCGTGAAGAGGGGAAACTTGTGGGCGCGATTTCCTGGGGACCCGCTCCAACCGATCCAACCCACCCAGATCTATTCTGGTATGGAATCCACGGAGTAGAAACGCTGTTCACAGCCATGGGCGAAGAAATCGAGCATGTTTCCCGCACCAAATCCGATGGAACCGATACCGTGACGGGCCAATGGCGAGGAGGCAAGGTCGGCACCTTCCGAGGCATCCGTGACGGAAAATCAGACTACGGTCTGATGACCTTCGGAACCGACGCCATCGATTCTAGCGCCAAGTATGAAGGTTACGGGCCACTGGTGAAGGCCATCGGCGATTTCTTTGTCGGCGGTCCCGCTCCAGTTTCCCCCAGCGAAACTGTCTCAATGTTCTATTTCATGGAAGCCGCTCATGAGTCGACCAGGCAGGGAGGCAAGCCTGTGGCGATCGAGTCGTTGAAGCAGTCGACCGAAGACCAGGCAAAGAAGCGCCTCAAGGAACTGGGCGTCGATCTTTGATATCCATGACACGTAACTAAAGGTGCGCAACCGCTTTAGAGCGTCCGGCGCTTCGCCGAAATGGCGCCAGTGAAGAGCCAAGCTCAACACAAACGGCCACCTTGAAAGGCGGCCGCTTGTGTTGTCATTCCCGAATTCGCTGAGCGATTATTCGAGGATCTCAGCGAGCATCTGGACTGCCGCCTTTGCCTTGTCGATCCCACCCAGTTGAGTCACCAGCTTTTTGGCGATTTTCAATTGATCCATCGTGACCGAAGGACTCTTGCTGCCAACCCGAACAGCCTTCACGCTCTTATCAGCTTTCGCGCGGGCACCACGGCTGATCCCCTTCTTTCGCTTTGCCTGAGACAAAACGGTGCTGACAAACTGAGGGGTGACAACCAGCCCATGCTGTTCAGCCAGCAACGCTGCAAGCGCTCCCGTCTTCATCTTCGGATTCGCCGCTTTCGCTTCCCGAATGATCTGGGACTTATTCACCGACTCCGATCCCTTTGCAGTCCTGGCCAATGGATTACTCCTTCCAAAAAATGAATTTGCGAAAATCACACAACATCAACTGTTGATGTGCTTAAAACGACCCGATGTCACTCAACGACGAACTCGTTCCAATTCAAGTCTCGCTCTTATTTGACATTCTGTCAACATGCCGATGAATCGAAGAGCGGTTTCTAACGATGAAATTACATCTGCTGGACCACATCAATGCCCAATAGTGCAAGCCCCTGCCTCAGTACTAGTCCAACACATTCCACCAAATGCAGCCGCGATTTGCGAAGCTCTTGATTCTCTTCTTTCAATACCGAGCAGCGGTCATAAAAAGATGCGAAAAGCTTGGAGAGATCAAACAGATAGCTGGCGATGAGATTCGGAAAATATTCTTCCATCGACAACTCCAAAACATCGTGAAATCGAAGGAGATGCAGCGCCAACTCTCGCTCGATCGGGGCCCCTAGCACGATTGAGAAATCCCGTATGGAACTCCTTGGTGATATCCCTGATTTTTCGAGAATACTTTGGATTCGCGCATAGCTGTATTGCAAGGCAGTTGCGGTATTGCCTTCGAACTGGATCATCTTCTCGACGTCAAATTTATAATCGCTTTCACGATTGTGCATCAAATCCGCATACTTCACTGCACCTAATCCAACTACCTGCGCAATCTGTTCCATCTCCTGATGATTTAGTGGAGCCTCCATTTTTTCCAGTCGCGCCGGATCCTCCAAAATCTTTCGCGCCTGCCCCACCGCTTCATCCAACAGCCATTCCAAACCAATTACGGAACCTGACCGGGTTTTTATCGGCTTGCCGTCCGGACCTTGCACCGTCCCGAAGGACAGATGGCGCCATTGGCATTGGTCGCCATAGATATCGCGAATCACATGGAACAGCATTTTGAAGTGATCTCGCTGCCGGTGATCAACAACATACAGCACCTCGTCCGGCTGAAACTGCTTTAATCGGTAATCCGCCGTCGCCAGGTCGGTCGTTGCGTAGAGAAATGCACCATCCTGCTTTCGGATGATCATGGGAGCGGCAAATTCTTTTAAAAAAACACAAACTGCACCGTCGCTGACCGTAGCCTTCCCTTCTTCCAGCAGCTTATCTACCACCCGTTCCAGATGGGGATGGTAGTAACTCTCTCCCAGTTCCATATCGAACTGAACTCCAAGGCGTCGATAGACTTTGTGGATTTCCTCAAGGCATGGAGGCAAGAATTGATCCCAAAGCTTACGGTTCTCGGGATCGCCTTCATGCAATTTGGCGGTTTCGGCCAGCACCCGTGCGTTCATCCCGGGATGCGATGCGACCAACTCGCGGAGGGTGGGATTGGACTGTAGTCGCTGGAGTTTCTCGATGGCTGGCTGCAGTTGCTCGGCAAACTTATCGATCTCGCGCGTCTGTTGCTGAAACGCCTGAACCAACTTCTTATCGGCTGGGTTGGGCGACTTGCCCTCCCACATCGCCTGGTATCTTGCCCGGGCCTCCTCGAGCTGCGACTTCTTTGCAGGAAGACTTTCCTGCAGCTCTTCGTATTCAATCGCTTCGTGCACCAGCCGATACAGTCGACTCAGCTCGGCAACAGGTGACTGTTCGTATGCCTTGTCGTCGCGGAAATGCTTGTATCCATGAATAATCATCCCGAACTGCGTGCCCCAGTCGCCCAGGTGATTGTCGGTGATGACACGGTGCCCCAGGAAGCGGAGAGTCCGGGCGATGGAGTCGCCGATGACGGTCGATCGAACATGCCCCACATGCATCGGCTTGGCGACATTCGGCGAGGAATAATCGAGAACAATGCACTTCGGTTCCTTGGTTGGTTCCACGCCCAGACAATTGGAACGGGCCATCGCCTTTACCTGATCAGCGATCCACTGGTCAGCTAACCGAATATTAATGAAACCTTTTCCCGCCACCTCGACAGAAGAAAACATCGGATCTTTTGCCAGATGATCGCGGATCCGCGAAGCCACTTCTTCCGGTGCCTGCCCCAGGGTCTTGGCAAGCCCCATCACCATATTCCCCTGATAATCTCCATGCTCTGGATTCTTTGCGGCGGCCATCAGGCGTGCATGCTTCGCCGGATGATCCACCCAACCCTTCAACGCTGTTTCCATCCGTGCGCGCATGGTTTCGATCAATTGCATGATTTCGCCTTCGACTCTTAGATATCCAGAGGATCCAACATCGGCCGGACTACTTGCTCGATCATTCCAGCCCGACAAGAAAATTCATTTGTCGCAAAAAAGAGGTCAACCCAGCATGGTTCACATCGCGAATCGATTCGATTGCAATCGATGTCCGAGTCGCTCACCGATCGCACGAAGCAAAGGAAACCATATCACACTGGCAGTCGATTCACTCGGCCTTCACCTCGGATGGCTCATCGCGTTTGCCACTTGGTCCCAGGGGACCTCCAAACGCATCAAAGACTGCCAAATAATTCAAAAGTCCCGCCACCATGGTGAATAGAGTTCCCATGTCGAATCCGGCTGAAGATTCCTTGTGCCATCGGTCCAGCATCTGCATGTCCGAGGGCCTGGACATCCAACCGTTCCATAGCGGCGGGCCACCGGGGCGAGAACGCCACGCTTGGATCGCGGCAGGGAGGGAGGGAAGTCCAACTCCCAGTTGACAAACGTAATGCCACCTCCGGTCTTCGGGCTTCCAGGACGCATAGACGACTCGGCCGTTTCCAATGACGAGGCCCAAAAGGTAGAGCCCCAGGACAGCCACAAGGAAAAGATAGCCCTTGAAGGTGCGCCCTTGATACAGGTGGCCGGCCCCCGGGATCAACCAACCCAGTAATGCCGCCAACCAAGGTGTTCTCAGGGGGATTTCGACCCCATCCGCCTGCACTACCGATCCCGCCGGAAATGACTCCGCCATCCAACTGACTCCTTCACTTCCACACACCAGACGGCATCATCCGAATCGGTGGCCTGCCTGTCCGCCGCTCCTCTGGGTCGCCCCCAAGGGATGTTGGATCCCGCTCCAACGTTCCCGAATTGTAACCGGCCACCCCATACCCGACAGACAGGCGTTGAGGAAAATCCAGTACCAAATGCTGACTGCATCTGCGACCCCACGTCAATCCGACTGAGGTCGACCGTCTTTGATGGTGCCCCAAAAAACTGCCCTCACCTTGCCTTTGCTGCCAATGCGACCGCCCCACAAAATCGCTTAATCCACACTTTCTTCCGGCCTCGCTGCGAGCTTTGTTCAGGTTGTCGTTTCACTCGCTGGCTTTCCGGCTTGGGCTATAGCAAGAACAAAGCCGGCCCCGTTGTATCTTCCATACAACGGGGCCGGCCAGTTGATTGGTTCATCCAGAAATCGCGAGAAGCTATCCCAGATTCTTCTGGAGCTTCGATCCATTGCCAGCTTGTCCGAACTGTACCATCCGCTCGACGCAGACTTTCTTCATCGCTTCCCGGGCCGGCTTCAGGAAATCTCGTGGGTCGAACTTATCAGGGCTTTCAAACAACACTTTACGAATCGCCCCGGTGATTGCCAGTCGGCAATCGGTGTCGACATTGATCTTGCGAACGCCGCTCTTAATCCCGCGCTGGATCTCCTCTACGGGGACGCCCCACGTTTGCTTGATCTTGCCACCATACCGATTGATGATGTCCTGAAGCTCCTGCGGTACCGAGCTGCTTCCGTGCATGACCAAGTGGGTGTTGGGGATCTTTCGATGGATCGCTTCAATGCGTTCCATGGCCAGTACTTCGCCATCCGGCTTGCGTGTGAATTTGTAGGCACCATGACTGGTTCCGATCGCCACAGCGAGTGCATCGACACCTGTTGCCGCCACAAACCTTGCAGCTTCATCTGGGTCGGTCAGCAACTGATCATGGCTAAGCTTCCCCTCGGCTCCATGCCCATCCTCTGCCTCCCCCTCTCCCGACTCCAGAGAGCCAAGGCATCCAAGCTCGCCTTCCACCGAGACGCCGCGACGATGAGCCAGTTCCACCACCTCGCGCGTGATCTTGACGTTGTAGTCGTAGCTGCCGGGAGTCTTCCCATCTTCCATCAACGATCCATCCATCATCACGGATGTGAATCCGTTGTCGATTGCGCTCTTGCAGGTGGCGACTGAGTTGCCATGGTCCTGGTGCATGACCGTCGGAATCTCTGGATACAACTCGGCAGCGGCCAACATCAAGTGACGCAGATAAGCATCCTGGGAATACGACCTCGCACCTCGCGAGGCCTGAATGATCACAGGGGAGTCGGTTTCTTTGGCCGCTTCCATGATCGCCTGGATCTGCTCCATGTTATTCACGTTGAACGCAGCGACTCCATATCCATGTTCAGCTGCATGATCCAATACAGTTCTCAGCGGCACCAGTGCCATCTTTGGAAGCCTCCCAGGCCAACAGTAAGTTGTTCGAATCCGATGATTCACATCCCAGGCACACGACCACTTTGATAGCCGCCAGCCTGAGCGAAGGAAACGCGCAGAAATTATCGGAATTTCTCCGGATTACTACAATCCCAGGTCATGCGAGCCACTGCGCGATGGGGCAGGCGATAGAGGCCAAGGGAAGCGTACACCCCAGAATGTTCGCCTAATGGCAGGCTCAAGTCCCTTGCGGAATTGTGCCTAAAGCGGATTTTCCGCTGCCTTGCTGGCAGCTTCCGTCAGCTCTGGTGCAAATCGTTCATCTAGCTGCGTGTGCGCAAGCCGTATCAGCAACAGGACTCGCTCCCTGGTCTTGGCCGCCGTCTCGGTCCAGAAAAATGGATCACCCACCCCCATGCGTGCGGGAGTTCCTGTAATCATCAATACCTGCCGCTGCACTAGAATCGCCTCGATAGCCAGATCCTCCCAAGAATCGCGACATCGTTGATAATCGCGCCTGAGCGCCGCATCCCGCACGATGAAAGTCGATTGAAATGGTCCGTACTGCACTTCAGGTGTCAGCCGAATTCGACAGGATCCATCTCCCTTAGGGTAGGTCCGAATCTGAAAACAAAGTCCCGCATCAGTGTACGTCTTACCGACCACCCGGCCATCGATCGTTCGCAGAATGGAAATCGGTTCGGTACGCGTTGGACGCACCGTTAACTCCTTAGCCCGCCCCGCGCGGCACTGCAGCTTCTGCACGAACGATGGAACGTCGGCAGCCATCCCGGTCTGCTCCATCAGATCATCTCGAACTCGTGCCGCCGCCTGGTCCGCCCAACGTGCAATATCTGCAGGCAACTCGCCATGAATCACCGCAGCACGGATCCCATTGGCATCCAGCCTCCTTCGCGATCCAATCTCGATCGACTGCTCGTTCACCTCTCGCCAGATCCACTGCAATCGCTCTTCAGCCAATGCATCCAGACGCAGGAAGACGACATCCAGCGAGACAGCGTCCGGAGCCATCTTGGGAGGGGGCAAGCCTTTGACTGGAGACTGCACATGATGGGTCCGCGCCGACCAAGTCCCGCAACCCGCCGCTGCGCAACTCCACGACATCAGCGCTGCCAACCAACCTCTTCGGCTGATTGGACGCTGAACCAATGTTTCCAGATCGGAACAAACGGTCACTGGGGGAGTCCCGGGCAGATTTCGAAGCGGACCTCTTCCAAGCCAGGGACCATAGACAAACACCTGTCGGCAAGCAATACGAAAGCCGACAGCGGGGAAATACCCTCAACGCAACCAATGCTAGCTCTCGGTCTTTTAGTCCAGCAAAGCGACCGCTTGCTTCATCTTCTCAATCCCAGTCTTGGCGACAAGACGAGGATCCTGAGCCCAATAGCTGCGATTGAAAAGCTCCAGCGATAATGCCCCACGGAACCCGTTATCGCGCATCGTACCGAGAATGTCCTTCAGCGGCGCCACGCCATCGGTGGGGTAGACGCGGTCAGCGTCCTGAATCTGGGGGCGTGCGGGGTCACTTGGATAGTCGTTCATATGAAAGACGTGCACCCGCGATCCGCTCAGCAACCCCAACTCGGCAAAACTCGATCCACCCTTATACAGATGGTAGACGTCAGGCAGGATACAAGCATCGGGATGTCCCGACGCAGCACAGATGTAAAGCACTTCACAAAGACGAGAGAGGTTTTCAGAAAACCCCCACACTTCCAACATCGGCAAGCAATGCTGTTCGCGCCCCAGATCCAACAGCGCTGCGTAACGATCGGCCGCTGCGTCCAGATTCAATTTGCCACCCTGTGTCGCTCCTGCTGGTGGTGCAGCGATCCGCGTTCCCCCAAGCTGCTGCACGAGGTCCATCTCCCTTGCGGCCTGTTCGAGTCCTTTGGTGCGAGTTGCCACATCATCGACAATCCAAGGTGCAAAGGCGATCGCGCTTTCCAGCTTCAGCCCGCCATCGGCAAGCCGCTTTTTAAGTTCCGCAGCTTTTCCACCCGACTGGAGATAGCGATCGACGTCTCTCAACCAGATTTCAATCCCTTCGTACCCCGCCTCGGCTGCAATCTGAATCTGCTCCGTGATATCGATCTTTTCACCTTGGATGGTGCTGGTATTCAGGCAGTATCGCACGTCAAAAGTCTCCTCATGGACGGAATCAGCAAAAGTGGCTGATGACACTTTCGGGGAAATCGAGGCAAGTATCGGAGAGGCTGCAACCAGCGCCATCCACTGTCGGCGCGTCGCCGAATTTCGGTCGCAGCCGGATGACTGGCAATACAGGGCGGGGGAAGGCATGAACGGGAGTCCTTCATGGCAAAACTATGGAAAACGGGAAAGATCAAGGTGCACTCAAATCGACGCAGATCAATTGCTGATCATTGCGAACATACATCTTGCGATTGGCGAAAGCCGGTGCGCACCAGACCACCTGCCGACCAAAGGCATTGTTCGTCGGCTCCAGCACCTTGGCCCGATCCAAAATCTCCAATCCCTCTTTGGATACCTTTGCGATAACGATTTCCCCCCGCTCGTTGAAGATAAAACATCGGTCTCGATGGCGTACCAGAAATGCCGTCTCCGACCCCTCCGATCGCTTCCCCAACAGCTCGGGAGTCTGCCAGAGCCTCACTCCCGATGGTACTTCAAACGCCAACAGGTCTCCTCCCTGATCCATGCCGATCACCACATTCCCCTGCACGAATGGCTGAACGTTGACCGGCGAGAGGAATTTCTTCGCCACATCCCGACTGACCAAGGTCGCTTCAGGCTTCTTAGGATTCAATTGCAGCAAGAGATTGTGGTTGGAATACCCGCCGACAAACAGATAATCGCCCACCAACACCGGAGACATAATGATCGATCCATTGGTCGCTTCGTAGGCCTGTGTCCAGTAAACCGTTCCCGTCTCAGGATCGACAGAGTGCACTGCCTGAGGATTGGCCAAAATCAACTGCCTGACTCCGCCATGCTCGATCAAGGTCGGCGGCGAATACCCCGGCTCGGTCGCCGTCCCCTGCCGCCAGATCTCCTCACCTGTCATTTTGTTCAGAGCGACTGTCTGAGTGCCGGCGCCTCCCACCACACAGATCAGGCGTGGGCCGTCGATCAATGGATGCGCAGCATAGCCCCAAAGAGGCGTCTTGGTCTTGTAGACTTCCGGCAGATTCTTCCGCCATCGCTCGGTGCCATCTGCAAGATTCAGGCACAACAGCAATCCTTCCGCTCCCAGCGTGTAGACGCGATCTTCCTCGATCAACGGTGTGCAGCGAGGTCCCGCCGGATACGAAATCGTGTAGTCGACTCGATCGCTATGCGTCCACAACACCTTTCCTGTGGCAACATCAATCCCATGGACCCGTTCGGTTCCTGGAAAGCTGGCGCGATTGAAGTTATCCACTTTGACGTTGTCTTCCGCCACGAAATCGGTGATCACCAGCCATGAACCGGCTACCGCAGGACCGGCATAGCCGCCACCGATCGCTGTTTGAAAACAGATCTTTGGACCTCCCTCAGGAAATTTCTCCAGCACCCGCTCTTCGCGCCAGATATTGTCCCGCTGCTTCCCCATCCACTGTGGCCAATCCTCAGCCACCGCGAGGCTAGCTGCCCCAGCCATCGCCATCACCAGCGACAGAAGACAACTTCCACAAGAGACTTGTCTCATCGAATTCCTCCTAAGGCGTTTTGTCGTAATCGAATCGTCAGCCCATGCTGCCGATGGCTTGTTTGAATGACACAACCCCGATCACCATCAAGCGACCGGAATCCCAAGAGCTCGCATCAACATCTGCATGTCGGACCATGTATGCTTCTTCATCTCCGGATTGCGCAGCAGGTAGGCTGGGTGATACGTCACGACCACTTGGGCACCTCGATAAGAATGGAACTTGCCTCGTAGCTGTCCGATCGATGCCTGCGTCTGCAACAGCGACTTCGCGGCAACCGCCCCTAGACATACGACGAACTCAGGTCGCAATAACTCGAACTGCCGCTCAAAGAAACCCCGGCAGCTGGCGATCTCCGCCTCCTCCGGAGTCCGGTTGCCCGGAGGTCTGCATTTGAGTGTATTCATGATGAACAGATCCTCCCTCTGAAGCTTGCTAGCCGCGATAATCTTATCGAGCAGCTGCCCGGCAGCACCCACAAAAGGTCTTCCGGTGCGATCCTCGTCGGCGCCGGGCGCTTCCCCGAAAAGAACCACGCGAGGCGATCGGCTCCCCTCTCCGAACACCGTCCGATGCCGAGTCTTTGCGAGGGCCGGGCAACGCTGGCACGCTGCCACCTCCGACTCCAGCTTCCCCCAAAGGCCACGCGTCTCTTCTGCTGACAAGACAGGCAGAGCACCCCAGGAACCCGGCAGATCGCTTGGACCTTCGATCGCCCCGGAACCGGCTGGAGCCTCAACCTGCAGGGGTGGATCATGCTCCATGAGTGCGACCTCGCGAGCCCCCTCCCCAGCCCCTTCCTCGTAGCTCTCGACCGGTCCATCGTTTCTTTCCAGCCGCAAGGAATTCGCGATCGCTGGCGGATCCAACTTGGGCAACCAACGCAGCCCGGACCGCCTCCAGTGGCCTCCCCACTGCCGCATCGCTTCCCTGAGATCATCCGTCCCCATCTGTCCGCTCCTTCCGTCCCGCACCACCCCGTGCCTTACCGTGTCGGTCCCCCCCGAAGCCAAGCAACGCCTCCCCCAAAAAGCTCTTCCAGGCTACGATTGTAGCAAACCGAGGATTTGGCGATCACGCGCCGACCTGCCCCTGAACGATGGAACTGGACGGAAAAGAAGTTTATGAGCCTCCCGCGCGTCGCCATCGTCGGCCGTCCTAACGTCGGCAAAAGCAGTATTTTCAATTGGCTGGCCGGCCGCCGACTGGCAATCGTCGACGACCGAGCCGGGGTTACGCGAGATCGGCTGATGACGCTGATCGAACATGGTGGAAGCCACTTCGAGCTGATTGATACGGGGGGCATGGGCTTCGAAGACACAGACAACCTGACCGATCAGGTTGAGGCGCAGATCGAAGCCGCCATCCAGGAAGCTCACCTGCTGCTCCTGGTCATGGATGTCCGCTCGGGCCTCGCATCCCTCGATGAAGAAGTGGTCGCGCGCCTTCGCAAACAGAATAAGCCAGTGCTCCTGGTCGCCAACAAAGCCGACCACTCAGGACTCGATCCGCAAGCAGAAGAATTCCGACGCCTTGGCTTCCCCGATCTGCTTCCGGTCAGCACCCAGCAGAATCGCCATCGCGAAGATCTACTCGACTGGATCCAGGAACGTCTTCCCGATCTCGAACCCGATGACAGAGAACTGGAACCGGCGGTGATGAAAATCGCCATCGTCGGCCGCCGCAACGTTGGCAAAAGCACATTCGTCAACGCCCTTGCGCAATCCGACCGAATGATCGTCAGCGAGGTTCCGGGAACGACGCGCGACAGCGTTGACGTCCATTTTGAACTCGACGGGCAGAAATTCATCGCCATCGACACCCCAGGACTGCGCCGCAATCGAAGCGTGAAAACCGACATCGACTGGTACGGTATGCACCGCGCCCAACGGAGCATCCGCCGCTCCGATGTCACCCTCCTGCTGTTCGACTGCATGGAACCGGTCAGCCGCGTCGACCTGCAACTGGCGCACTACATCGTCGAACAGTACAAGCCATGCATTTTGGTGGTCAACAAATGGGACTTGCTGGCTGGGAAAGTTCCAACCGAAGACTGGGTCGATTATCTTCGCAAGGAATTCCCACTGCTCGCCTACTGCCCGATCGCCTTCATCACCGGCCAGACCGGCAAGAACGTCAAGACGCTGATCAACCATTCCCAGATGCTCTTCAAGCAATCGCAGCAGCGAGTCACCACGGGACAACTCAATCGACTGGTTCAGCAGGCGATCCAAGGCCAGCCCCCGCCACTTTATCAACTGAAACGCCCCAAAATCTTCTACGCCACGCAGGTCTCCACCCAACCCCCAACCATTGCGCTAATGTGCAACTGGCCTCAGGCCTTCTCGGCTCCCTACCAACGCTACCTACTCGGTTTTCTTCGAGACCATCTCCCTTTTGGTGAAATCCCGATTCGCTTGTTTCTCCAGTCGCGATCCCGGGACGACCAACGCGATGATCTTCGGATGGATGGCGACGAATAAGCTATCGGCATATCCCCCAGCCGAAGTTCAAGGAGCCCCTAACCAGGCTTCGGTGAAGCGGCAATACTTCATCGACTTGCCCCCTTCGACGAAGTAACTGTAGACCGCATGAATTGTCCCCTGTCGGTCCTGGATGATAGCTGGATAGTGATATGAACCACTCGTCCCCTTCTCCAGATACTTTGCTAGTTCCCAACTATCCCCTTCATCATCAGAGACCATCAACGCCAGTTGGCTCCGACCCTCTGTCGTGTCATTGCAGATCATCAGCCACCTGCCACTGGCAAGCTGCACGCCATCCAATCCCGATCCAGGATTGGGGATCTCGCTACTGGTGACCGGACCCCAGGTCGTTCCCTCGTCATGGGAACGGCAGACCCGAACCCTCTCGGTCACTCCGTTCTCCCGCATATAGGCCACCACCGTTCCATCTTTCTTCTGAAATAAAGCAGGCTGAATGTTGCCGAAACCCAACAAAGGCTCGCTGGCCTTCCAGGTTGTCCCATGGTCATCACTGATGGCCATAAGGGAAATCGAAAAGGTGTCGGTGTAGAGTGGCAACAACCAACGGCCGCTCGATAAAACAACCGGTTTGCAGCGGGGCTGCCATCCTAGACGCTGAGACAGTTTGTCACCAAGCTTCGCTCGGACGCCTGCCACTTCCTCCTTCAATCCCGCCGGCAACCGGTCGCCATACTCGTTGATCCATTCCTGAAGTGCCTGGGTGGCCTTTGCCGAAAAATCGTCTGGCTTTAGCAGCATCCAGTCGATGCGGTCCCACTCAGGCACTCCCTCTTCGTCTCTTCGCGTCGCCACCGCCACATTCGTCAAACAGGACTCCCAACTATTGGCGAGGATGGTCGGCCAAAAAAGAAACAGTCGCTCCTGCTCATCCAGCATCATGCAAGTGTTGCAGTCGGGGAAGCCTGGACGATCCGCCATAAGAAATGGCTCCGACCATTGCTCGGCCCCCTCTTTCTTGATCGCTCCAAGCACTCGAACATCATCCGCCTTTCGCTCCCCCGATCCCCGATACCAGCTGACCAGCAAGTCGCCGTTTCGATACGCAACGATCCCCGGTGCGTGATTGTGTTCTTGGTCCAGTGGAAACACCAACTGGGAAGCAAATGCCGGATCCTGGGCCGCAAGTCGCCCCAGCCAAGTCCCATCGACCGCTTGGAGCAACAGAGCGAGGAGTAGAATCTGAAGGCATCTCATGATTTGATTCCAGTCAGCGATCGATACTCTAGAAGAATGATCAAGAAAGGATCGAGTGGAGGACCTCTCCATGCACGTTGGTCAGCCGCCGCTGGATGCCATTGTGGTAAAAGGTCAGTTTCGTGTGATCGATTCCAAACAGGTGAAGAAGCGTCGCATGAAAATCATGCCATGGTACAGGGCTCTCCACCGCTTTCCACCCAATTTCATCCGTGGCCCCATAGGCTATCCCGGGCTTGAGCCCAGCGCCCGCCATCCAGACACTAAAACCAGGACGGTTGTGGTCTCGTCCCGTACCCACTTGGTCTGAACCGCTCTGCGTGAAAGGGGTGCGGCCAAATTCGGTGGTGAACAGCACCAGAGTATCTTCCAGCATCCCTCGCTGGTACAGGTCCTGCAGGAGGGCAGCAACTGGCCGATCAATTCTCGCTGCCTCCGCACCGTGATTTTCGTGGACATTTTCATGGGCATCCCAACTGCTGCGCGGCGTTCCTGCAATCGGGCCTCCAGAAAAAACCTGGACGAATCGCACCCCTCGCTCCAGCAATCTTCTAGCCAGCAAACATCGGCGACCAGCATCCTCCGTCCCTGGCTGGTCGATTCCATACAGCTCTCGAGTCGCCCGGCTCTCCGATTCCAATTCGCTCACTTCCGGTACCGCAAGCTGCATTCTGGCTGCCAGTTCATATCCCTGCCTTCTAGCTGCAATCACCGGCTCTATCCCCTCCATCTCCGAGCCACCTTCTAATGCTCCCAGCAAAGCCAAGGCCGCCTGATCTTCCTCACGTGATATCTTTTCGGAGGGAAACAGATCTCGAACCGGATTCTTTCCTTGCTGAAACACAACTCCCTGATGAATAGACGGCAGAAAACCGCTGGTCCAATTCGAAGCAGATCCGTTGGGCCCACCGCGCCCATCGGGCAATACCACATACGCGGGCAGAGAGTCGCTTTCCGACCCTAGACCAAAAGACAACCAACTCCCTACACTTGGAAAACCGTTGAATCCAAATCCGCTATTCGAAAGAAAAAGTGCCGGTGTATGATTCGCTGAATCGGAGACCATCGATCGAAGGATGGTCAATCGATCGGCCTGAGCTGCCAAATGGGGAAAGAGATCGGACAGCCACAGTCCGCTGTTGCCGCGCGGAGCAAACCGCCAATCCGGCTTTCGAATCAACCCCACCTGACCAAAAAAAATGTCGGGGGGAGTGTCTGTCTCCAGCGATTTTCCATGAAACTTCTCCAGCTCTGGCTTGTAGTCGAAGGAGTCCAGATGACTCAATCCTCCCACCAGACAGATCTGCACAGCGCGTTTCGCCCTGGCCGCCGGCCGCCCTTCTGATCCCTGCAGCAGCTTGCCATCCTGAAGCAAAAGCTGCATCAGAGCCGTGGCACCCAAACCTTCAGCTCCCCATTGAAAGAAATCACGTCGCTTCGACCTCTCCGATCGCTGCCAGCTCATAAAGCCCCCCTCTTCCATTCCCATGGTTCCTGCTGGTTGGTCCTTTAGTGTACCAGCCTCGGGCACTGCATCCCTTCTACCAGTAGCAACTATCTGTTCCCACTTGCCTCAATCTCCCAACTGTGGAATCGCTGGAATCACCCCCCTTTGATGCTCCGCAATTGCCTTCATCAGCCGAGCCACTACCGCTGGTTGCAATTGGGCCACGTCGCGCTGCTCCCCAAGGTCTTTCGCTAGATGGAACAGCAACGGCGGATCATGCCGCTGCGGTCCCGCCTTTCCATAGCCATCCTGCGTCACCAAATGAAGCTTCCATGGGCCTTGGCGTACCGCAAACAACTGGTCCCCACGATAGTAAAAGAAAGGACGCTCCGAAATCGGCTCACCGGTTTGAAGCTCCCTTGCAATCGATCGCCCATCGACGACCAAATCGTCCGGAAACGTTGCATCGGTCCATTCTGCGATCGTCGGGAACCAATCCATCATGCTGACGACATCGCTGCGCACACCAGCTGGAATGGTCCCCGGCCACCAGACTAGGCAAGGAACGCGCATCCCTCCCTCCCAGGTGCTCCCCTTCGCGCCACGAAGCGGCCCGGAGCTGCCGCCGGTGTTTCCCATCACCTTCCACGGGCCGTTGTCGCTGGTGAAAATCACAACCGTCCGGTCGGCTGCAGGAGATCGACGGACTGCATCCAGCAGTCTTCCCATTTCGTGATCCAACTCCTCCACCACATCTCCATAAATTCCCCCCTCACTTTTTCCTGAAAATGCTTCCGACGTAAATAACGGAACATGCGGAAAGGTATGCGCGAGATAAATGAAGTAAGGTTGATCGTTGTGCTTCTCCATCCAGGAAATCGCTTCATCGGTGTACCTGCGAGTCAGCGACCCCTGATCCGCTGGTCGCTCGATCACCTCCCCATTCCGAAGCAGCGGAATGTTCCAACCATCCCGAGGCGGCGACTCCAATCCAGAAGCTCCTTTAGGCAGACCTTCGCGACCATCCATGTCATTGGAGTAAGGAATTCCCCAGCGATAGTCGAATCCTTGATCATTGGGAGTCGAACCAGGTTGAACACCCAAGTGCCATTTGCCGATCTGTGCCGTCGCGTAACCTCGCGCCTTTAACAGCTCTGCAATCGTCAGCTCGGCCTCCGGAAGCCCTCCTCGTGAAGTCGGAAATAAGACGCGGCGACCACCGCACATACCCGAACGGATCGGATAGCGCCCCGTCAGCAACGCAGCACGACTGGGAGTACACACCTCCGCCGCCGAAAGAAACTGGGTCAGCCTAACTCCCTCACTGGCCATGCGATCCAACTTAGGGGTTCGGATCACCGGAGCCCCATAACATCCCAGGTCTCCGTACCCAAGATCGTCCGCTATCACCAAAATGATATTCACCGGCGGTGGCCCCTTAGGGTCTTCCGACCATACCAGCTCAGATCTCGTAACCCAGCACCCGATGAGCACCAGCCAAAGCCATGAGCGTCGATTCAGCAATTTCGCCATCATCCAGCCCTCGATGTTGCCAACAGTTTTCAGCCAACCCATATCAACGATTCCGCCACGTGATCGACCACTGCAGCACCATGGCGATCGATACCCAGATCAGATAGGGTATCTGAGCCACCGCAACCGCCGGTAGTGGCTTGACTACCACAGCGATCATCCATCCGATGGTTAGCCAGACCAACAAGATGTCGATGGCAGCCAACCACAAAGATCGAAGACCAAACATCAGCGGGGTGAAAGCCAGATTGAAAACCAGATTGACCAGAAATGGCAGAACCAACCACCAGGAGGTTCGGCCCTGCGAGGCTTTCCAGAAAAGATAACCAATGCTTCCAAAGAGGATCGGATACAGAACCTGCCAGATCAGGCCGATCGTACCAGGAGAAGGAGTCCACGATGGCTTACGCAGTGATTCATACCAGGTCTGCCAGTCCACACAGCACCGTAACTCTTCCAGAATTTGAACGGGATTCGAAAACGCCCGCTGGCGTGTTCTATGGGTCTACCATCCGCCGCCAAGCTGGCGAGACTCTACAAATCTGCCCAAACTTGCTGTGAAACCGCCATGCCGTGCGATTTCGGCCCAAGACTCTGCAAGAGCTCGATGGCTATTGTTTCCCCAGGATCGCAAAGCTCAGCCCCTTGATCATTCCGAAGAATCGAGCGGCCATGTAGATAAGATAAAACCGGAAAATGTCGATCGATCGGACGTGGGAGGCTGCGCGTCGACGCAGCCTGAGCGAATAAGCAGCCACTGGTGCCATCGCCAGAAGTAGGAACGAAACGCACCAGCCGATACCCCAAGGTATTGCGATGATGGCAGCTAAAGCAAAAAGTCCGAACCACATTGGAGCCAAAAGACTCGGCAATTCCGCCGTCGACAGTTTGCGCCCAATCACCGATCGCAAATTCGACTGGCCTCGCCAAATCTCTTTCCTGAACATCTGAAGAAAAGACTGATCTTCACCCAGATGCAGAAAGCTCGATCTAGAACTGAAGAAAAGCTTCCCGTGATGGCGCACCTGATCGGCGAAGTACGAATCCTCGCACGTTCTCAGATGCTCGGGGAATCCCCCCACCTTATCGAACGTTTCCCTCCTCAAAAAAAGATTTGCGCCCGCCAGAGAATTCACTTCGGAGTCCCTTGCCGAGTTAAGAAGTGATGTGCGAACAACCTCCACTGCAGGCGGTCGCTCCGCCGATCGTTGCATCGCCGCTACCATGCCGCGACCTGGAACATCACACAGTTCGCTCTGCATCGCCACGATCCAGTTGGGGGCCACATCCACATCGGCATCCAAAAAAGCCAGAAACTGCCCTTGAGTCGCTCTGGCCCCAAAGTTGCGCAAGGCGCCGATGTTCTCCCCTACAGGACGGTAGATCACCTGCAGTGAAACCCCCTGAACTGCGGCAAGTGTTTCCGCAGCCAGCGACTCATTCTGGGAAACAATAGCAACATCCATCAGCCCAACGTCGTACTGCTGACGAGCGATCGATGCGAGAGTCGCACGGAGCATCTCTTCACGTCCGCGATGCGGGATCACAAACGATACGGTCTGTAGCTCTTCCATCATCTCCTCGATTACCTGCTGCGGACGCGTCGCTCCAAGCCGACGGTGCCGATCGGCTTGGTAGTCTAATTCGCTACGTCCCAATGATAAAGCCGCCCCCAGCCTCCGGGACCTTTTGGTCGCTGCCCCAGTTCACGTCGGTTTGTCTTTCCACCAGGCTATCTTCGGTATTCTCGGCTTGGCACAAACCTATGCGATCGCAGCTCTAGCCCCTCTTTATGATCCCCTCCACTTACCCAAAAGGAATCGACCAGTCGGTCGATCGCAATCAGGTGAAATGACCAGTCTCCATGAATCGCTCCAGCCTGACGCAGCAACGTCACGTGGCAGATCGATAGTGGTCGGAAAGATCCCTCCAGGCCAACTCCTCTTCGTTCAATACCAGATCCAATTCGTCCGGCAGACTATTGGGGTCATCCACCCATCGACGCAGCCTTTCGCTCCCTGAAATCAGATCGAAGGCCAGACGTTCTGTCTCGTATTCGTAAGGAAAATCTCTCCATATCAGATAGTCCGGACGCAACCGACGCAGCGTCCAAAGCGCCCCGGAAACCAAGCGAAAAGGACGAAATAGGTCATGCCGATAATCCGGACCATCGCAGTGTATCTGAAAACCACTGCAGACCTCCCCTCGATGCTTGTGAAACGTCGGCTGGAAGTAGCAGGGCCGCAGCATGCAACCGGCTAACCAAGACGCAGGAAGCATCCGCCGCATCGCATCCACCCACTTTCGGCCATCCAAATCGGGTGCTCCCACCATCTCCAGCGGGCGCGTCGTGCCTCGCCCCTCCGAGAGATGCGTTCCCTCAAGAAGCACTGTCCCGCTGTAGCATCTGGCCATCGACAACTGTGGCGCGTTGGGACTTGGGTTGACCCAAGATCGAACACCCAGAGGCCATCCGTATCCGGGTGCAATGTCGGGCTTCCATCCCTGCATTCCAACCACTCGGTACTCCAGGTCAAGACGCTTGCGATCGATCAGATACCTTCCCAACTCCCCCAAGGTCAGACCATGTCGCATCGGCGTTGGCAAGTGCCCAACAAAACTCTCCCACCCTTGCTGGAGCGACAGACCTTCGATCGGTCTCCCCACAGGATTGGGGCGATCCAACACCCAAATGGCGATGCCCCGAGCGGCAGATTCCTCCATCATGTAGAGCAGTGTCGTCGCAAAAGTGTAAATCCGACATCCAAGGTCCTGCAGATCCACCAAAACCACATCGATACCGTCCAGCATTTTGGAAGTCGGTCGCCTCGTCGCGCCATAAAGACTGAAGACAGGTAGGCCCCACTGGGCATCGACATAATCGTCCGACTCCACCATGTTGTCCTGCTTTTCGCCACGCATCCCATGTTGTGGACCGAACGCGCAACGAAATCGAAGTTCCGGGAACGCCATGAGCGCATCTAGCGAAAGACGGCCATCAGCGAGCACCGAAGCTGCGTGACCAAGGTAAGCCAACGACCGCCCTGCAAGTGCGGAGCGTAATTGCGGGTCCGCCAGCAACTGATCGACGCCCGTCTGAAACGGTTCCGCAATCGCCATCGAATCTCCTTCGCCAAAGCAAGAAAAACGGAGGCATGATCGTCGCTTAAATCGCCCCAGACTACCGGGGAACAGCCCGCCAAACGGACCGATCGAAAAAGGCCGTGCGATCTTCACGACTCGGATTCAAAACAGGGACGACGGCGTAATTTCAGCCACCGCCGGGAGTCTCGTTCCAAGCCACAGCAGGCGAAAAATCGGTCAGGATGGCTTCCTTCTTCACGCGGCTAGATTCGAAGCCTCAACTGCTCCACCAACCGCTCCACCGCCTCGCACTGCCGCTGCAGTTCCTCCAGTAACCGCTTCTCCTCTTCGACCTTTTCCGGCTTGGCCTTCTGCACAAAATTCGGATTGCCCAGCAGGTTCTGCTTGCCAGCAATCTGCTTGCTCAATTGCTCAAGTAGCTTCTGGTTCTTGGTCAATTCGGCCTGCACATCAATCTGATCCGCCAAATCGACATAGACAGTAAAGGCCTCTGTTCGATCCTGTGCGGCGAGGGGGGGAGGCTGAATATCCGGGCCCCAATCATCGGACTCGGCATTCGCCATGCGCTGTACAAATATCTCCATCGGCTGAAGCAACTGCATGATTTCTCTGGAGCATGACACCTGGTAACGCATGGTTGTCTTGGGAGCGATATTCTGACGCGACCGAATTTCGCGCAGCGACCCTACCAGCGATGCAAAGACCGAAAACTGACGCTCGATCTCCTGGTTGCTATCCCGACCTTCATCCTGTGGCCACGGCCTCAGCATCAGCCACTGTTTCCCGACGAAACGAAGGTCGTCAGCTGCAGCATGCTGGCGCCACTGCTGCCAGATCGATTCGGTGACGAAAGGAATGATTGGGTGCAGCAGCCGCAGCAGTGCATCCAGTGTATACGCCAGGACGCTCTGAACCACCGGCTTGGCTGCCGGATCCTGCAGACGCGGCTTAGCGATCTCCAGATAGAAACTGCAGTAATCATCCCAGGCAAACTGATACAGCTCGCGCGAGGCATCGGCATAACGGAATTCACGCAGGTGATCCGACACCCGGGTGATGATCGTGGAAAGACGAGACAGGATCCAGCGATCTTCCAGCGGCAACACGGCGCGATCCACCGCTTGGCCGCTATATCCTTCCAGGTTCATCAAGACGAATCGCGACGCATTCCATAGCTTATTGACGAAGTTGCGGCCCTCTTCAAAGAGCTTGCTGAGCACGGGTCCCTTGGGAAGCTGGAGATCCTCCTCCTTCTCTGCCCACTGGGTTGCGAAATCCTTCCTGCACTGATCGCACCGGATCCTTGGCTTCTGCCGATTCTCCTTCGTCTGGGAAATCGCAGCCTGGCAATGAGGGCATTCGAACTGAACCGGCATGCGGATATCCTGCGTCTCCGTTGCCAGCTTGGCCAGTCCGAACCGCAGTGCATCTGGCCCGAACTTGTCGATGACGTCGATCGGATCGACTCCATTGCCCTTGCTCTTGGACATTGTTTCGCCATAGCCGTCCAGGATCTTCGGATGGATGTAGACCTGACGGAACGGAATCCTACCAACGTTGTTGATTCCCATCAGAACCATGCGAGCCACCCAGAGGGTGATGATGTCACGGCTGGTGATAAGCGTTGAAGTCGGATAGAAGTAGTCCAGCTCGGGAGTCTTGTCGGGCCATCCTAGCGTGGAGTGGGGCCAGAGTGCCGAGCTGAACCAGGTATCCAGGACATCCTCTTGTCGCGCGAAGCCGGCGGCTTCCAGTCGAGCCTCCAGGTGACGGTCTTCATCGCGGATGCAGACATGGAGCGTCGCGGGGGCTTCCATCCGCGCGCACAGCCGTCCCGCCTTCGCTTCCTCGGTGGACTCCCACTGGCTCTGCCAAGCTTCACATTCCTCGGGTGTCTTGGCAACTCGTGACCAGATGGGAATTTGATGTCCCCACCATAGCTGCCGGCCAACAGGCCAATCCCGCTTTTCCGAGAGCCAATCCAGGTACCCATCGGCATAGCGGGGAGGAAGGATCTGCACCTCACCAGTCTTCACGGCGTCGATGGCTGTCTGAGCCAATGTATGCATGGCAACAAACCACTGATCCGCCAGATACGGTTCAATCGGCGTGTTGCTCCGATCCGAATGAGCAAGCTCGATCATCCGATCCTCGACGCGATCCAACAGCCCTTCGGCTTCCATCGCCGCCACCACCGCTCGACGGGCCTCGGGGATTTTCAGGCCGCTGAAACGCCCCGTGGGTTCGATGATCTTCCCATCGGGCTGCAGGATATTGATCATAGGCAATTGGCAGCGCTGCGCGACTTCATAGTCGTTCGGGTCGTGCGCGGGGGTGATCTTCACGCAGCCACTCCCCAGCTCCGGCTTGGCCCAGGCATCGGCCACCAGAGGAATCTTGCGACCGGTCAGCGGCAGCTGAATCAATGCCCCTCGCCTGGCCATCGCTGCCAGCCTCAATAACTCCGGCAACCGTTCCAACTTCCTCTCTCGAAGATCCGCAAGCTGCGATTCCAGGGCATCGCGATCCTTGGCAGCCGCCGATTGCAGCTTCTCCACCAGCAACCGCTCGGCATCATCCAGTGCTTTGGCTGGGTCTGGATGTACCGCAACTGCGGTGTCTCCAAGCATCGTTTCGGGGCGAGTCGTCGCCACCACCACCTCCGTCGGCTCACCAGCCTGCGGCTCGTCGACCGGATAACGGAGGTGATAGAAATGCCCCGGCACCGTCTCATGAAAGACTTCGTCATCGCTGACAGCTGTTTGCAGGAAGGTATCCCAGTTGACCAGCTTCTTTCCACGATAGATCCACGACTTCCGGAAGAGATCGAAGAATGTCGTCCGGACCGCTCGGGCGCAGATAGGATCGAGCGTAAAGCGGGTCCTTCGCCAGTCACAACTGCATCCCATGGCTTTCAGCTGACTGAGAATCCTCGTCTCGTACTGATCCTTCCACTGCCAGATCCGCTCGATCAACTTCTGACGTCCCAGGTCATGACGCGTCAGATTCTCCGTCTCCCTCAACCGCTGCTCGACCCTCGCCTGTGTCGCAATACCGGCATGGTCCGTTCCCGGCATCCACAGCGTCGCATCGCCCATCATCCGATGCCATCGCACTTGAATGTCCTGCAGAGTGTTGTTGAGCGCATGCCCCAGATGCAAAGCGCCGGTCACATTAGGTGGCGGGATCACAATTGCGAATGGCTTCTTCGCTGGATCGACCTCCGCATCGAAGCAGCCGTCGCGCTCCCACGCCTCATACACCAGGCCAGCTTGCGTAGCAAAATCGAAGCGATTGGGTATTTCATGCGCCATAGCCAGGTATCCGAACCATCATCAAGAGGAAACAAAGGAATCGAAAGAGAGTCAATTCAAGCGATCAGGAAGGCTGGCGGGTTGCCGGAGGTATCGATTCGCGATGCAGAATGTATTCGACTGCGTCTGTCATGGCCAGCCAACTGGCTTCGATGATATTTTCCGATACGCCAATCGTCCGCCATGACCCCTGGGCGTCGGAGCACTCGATATTGACCCGGATCTTCGCCGCCGTCCCCTCCTTCCCATCCACGACGCGAACCTTGTAGTCGACCAAGTGCATCGCCTGCAACGGCCGATAGTGATCGGCCAGGGCCTTTCGAAGAACCGCATCCATCGCGTTGACCGGACCATGCCCCTCGGCTGCCTCAAACTTGATTTCCTCCCCGACTCGAATCTTCAAGATCGCTTCGGCGAAGACATGATGAAGCGTTGCATTTCGATCCCCCGCCACGATCCGATACTTGATTGTCTCGAAATGCGGCTGAAACCATCCCAACGTGCGCCGCACCAGCAGGTCAAACGATGCCTCTGCTGCCTCGTACTGGTATCCCTCATGCTCTCGCTCGACCACCTCCTGCAGGACCTGCTCCACCTGCTTCGGCTCCAAGGTGAACTGCTTGGTCGCCGCCAGAATATTCGATCGCCCCGATAGCTCACTTACCAGAATCCGCCGCTCGTTGCCCACCTTCGCCGGATCGAGGTGTTCGTATGTGTGAGCTGCCTTGTTGACCGCATGCACATGCATGCCACCCTTGTGCGCAAAAGCGCTTTGTCCGACAAAGGGCTGGTTGTTGCGAAGTTGCAGGTTTGCCGTCTCATAGACGAACCGCGATAGCTCCGTCCAATGATCGAGCGGCCTGCCACCCAGCACTTGATAACTCGACTTCTTGAAGGCCAGGTTGGCCACCACCGCAATGAGATCGGCATTGCCGCACCGCTCTCCAATGCCGTTGATGGTCCCCTGCACCTGCTCACAACCAGCATCGATCGCCGCCAGCGAGTTCGCGGTGGCCAAGTCGCCGTCGTTGTGGCAATGGATGCCGAACCGAACGGGTAAGCCGGCAAGATGAGTTCGTGCAGACTGCACCACCTCCGCCACTCGTTCGGGCAAGGACCCTCCATTGGTATCACACAGAACAATCCAGGCTGCCCCCGCCTCGGCGGCCGCTCGAATCGCCGCCAACGCATGCTCTGCATTCGCTCGATACCCGTCAAAGAAATGCTCGGCATCGTAAACCACCTCGGCATGCCGCGCCAGATACTCGACGCTCTCTCCAATCATCGCCAGATTTTCTTCAAGACTGACACCTAGAACGTCGGTCGCATGATAGTCCCAGGATTTCCCGACGACGGTGATACACGGAGTCTGAGCGGCAACCAAAGCTCGCAGACCAGGATCCTCCGAAGCGATGACGCCACGCCGACGCGTCATGCCGAAAGCGCAAAGGCGAGCCCCATGGAGAGGAGTTCCACGCATCCGCTGAAAGAACTCCTGATCCTTTGGATTGGAATAGGGAAATCCACCTTCGATCAAGTCGATTCCGATCTCCGCCAACCGCTGCGCGATGTGGATCTTATCGAGCAGCGAAAGACTCACTCCTTCCGCCTGAGTTCCGTCGCGCAAGGTAGTGTCATAGATAGAGATCGTTTTCATTTTCAATTCGCTTGAGAAATCCAACACAGTCTGAAAGGGGACGGGGGTTCAATTTTTGCCTTCGGGATGCGCCGGTCAGTTGCCGGATCCTCCGTTGCCCGAAACGCCATGAAATCGGATCCCAGCGACTGACTGAAAATGGAATACGGCGGAACACTCCACCACCAACAAAAAACCCCCATCAGCTGGATCGCTGCGGGGGTTGCATCGATGTGGTCAATCGTCGCCAGTGCCTCACCCCCTAAGGTTGCCCCTGGGAATCCAAATTGCAATCTCGCCTTCTGGGAATCGGCAAACCATAACTTAAACTCTCGAATGTATCCCGAAGAACCGTCTAATTAGCTTAGGTTTTGTTCACTTTTCTGTCAACGTACCACACTGTCTCCAACAGCCTTCGCTCCCATGACTCCACGGATGACTCACAAGATCAAAGGTTGCGTCAACCATGCTCTCCATGTCCATCCAGGAGGTTTTGCAAGCGGAATAGCTGTCCACCAGGGGAGCTGGTCAATATCCTGCGGGGGCGCTGAGAAAGGTATCGCGTAGGTAGCCTGATAAACCTCCGGCTCGGGGTACCGCCAACCACCTGGCGGTTCGGGCAGCGCGAAAATCCGATGGTAGTCGCGCTGCTTGCGTTCCACCCAGACGCCACTGTCTCGCTTGGGGATGCCCAACCACCATCCCTCTTCGGCTTTCGCCAGGCATCGCTGAGCCTCCTCGAAGTCGGCTCTCGCAACCCCCGCAATCGCCAGATTGTGCCATGCTGCACCATGCCACGGATGACGCTCCACCACCTCCCGCCACTGCTGTTCAGCACCCGCCCAATCTCCCTGCCTTGCCATGGTGTCAGCGCGAATCATCTGCGGAAGACCAGGGAGCCACCCGGCCTGTGCCAACGGAGCTTTTTCAGTCCCCAAATGAGGTGCAAGCCATCTCCAGGAATCGCGCGCCGCTGCGATGTAGACGGCTTGCGGACCATCGATCTGAGATAGCTCTTTCAAATCCGGATACGACCGAACCGCTTGCTTGCGGTCGACCGCAATGGCCTGCTGAGCGGTAGTCTGGCCAGTTGTGACATCGACCACCCGCCACATCATCGTCAATCGCTCCGGCGCTTTGCGCCGCCACCAGCGCCGCTCCTCTGGAACCTCCATCCGCTCGTACACAATCTCCCCATGGATCGCCGCCTCCAACCCAGCTCTTCTCGCGGCATCGATGATGGCCAGGTCGTTCGGGCGACCATCGTAGCTGGCAAGTTGTACTTGCTGATAAGGCGCTAAGGATGCCAAGTCCATGATGCGGAGTGGATAATCCTTAGGCGGCTGCTCCCGCTCCATCGCCGCCATCAATGGCCCAGTCAGCTCCTCACGCCCCACCGGGGACGTCAACACCACGCGATGAATCGCTTGCCCCCCCTGCGCAGGGTGCCACACAGTGATCTTCGGATGCCGCACACATCCAGCCAATCCCAGCACCAGCAGCAACAGCATTCCCCTGGCAATATCCATCCAACGGGTTCCTCCATCTTCACGGTTCATTCAACGCGAGTGGTAGGAAATCCACAGCTTCCAAGTCAATGTCGGCACCCTGTGAGCCACTGACTCCGCTTCCTAATATCCGCAAATCGAGGCACAATAAGCCACGTCAGCTCCCCGCCATACAGCACTCGAACCGTGCTCCGTCGTCGTTTGCCAACTTTTTAAACACCCGCTGCATCGCCGTCTCGGCCATGCAGTTCGCAATCCGCCTCCAGTCCGTCCGTTCCAAACCTATGCTGCGATTCCGAACGAGCAGCACGCCCGCACCTCGTTTGGAGTACCCGTGGCATAGCAATGGTGCGCGAGCGGTGCACGCACCCCTCGAATGACAGCAAACGATCTGGACTGCGAATCTCCATCATTCCTGTCGAATCAGCAAGTCCACCATCTGGCGATGGTGGCTACCGCAAGCGTGCGCAATCGGTGTGCGCCTATTCGGTGGATGGCACCTTTTGGAATGGCGCTCGAATGACAGCAAACGATCTGGACTGCGAATCTCCATCATTCCTGTCGAATCAGCACGTCCACCATCTTGCGATGGTGGCTACCGCAAGCGTGCGCAATCGGTGTGCGCAATCGGTGTGCGCCTATTCGGTGGATCGCCCATTCGGTGGATGGCACCTTTTGAAATGGCGAGTGCTAGCAATACAAAGAGGCCGTGCTACATCACTCGAGCAATCTTCAACCATACTCTTGGTGCAACGCACGGATCACTCGCACCAGCAATACCTCTGGGAAATCCTCACGATGCGGAAAGGAGAGATTCCCCTTTGGACCGCGGTATCTGGCCAATTCTTGGATCAAGGGAAGGTCTTTGGTCAACGGAGGGTAGACGCCAATGTGGTTCCGAAAGGAAGCAAAATAAATGAAAATCCGTTGAGACCGAAACGCTGGCATTCGGTAACCGATGCAATGCTGCGCCTCGGGTATCGTTTCTTCCACCAACCGCTGAATCGTCTCTAACCTCTCTCGCACCCCTGCGGTGACTCCCGCAAAGTAATCTCCGTGTCGCTCCCTCCCCATCTCGTTCGACCTCCGGACGGCGCGGCGTCCCGTAATAGCTCCCTATCGACTGAACCATTTTCTTCTTGAACCCCACAACCGCTCGCAAACCCCGGTTCGCTCCAGCAAATCGAAAACGAGCTCCCATAGGAGACAGATGTTCCCGTCTCCGGTGGAATCTAACCAGCGACCTGCGGTCCGTCTGTTCAACGATTTGAACCTCCCATTCTTTGCCTGGCATGCGCCTCTTCCAGCGACTTGGATCCCGCATTGGAAGCTACCAAAATCTCGATATTTTTCAGAAAAAAACCTCTTCAAGGACCATCCGTGTCACTCTGCCACCCTATTCTCCCCTCCCATCGGCCACGGGCCTGACCCGCAGGCCAGGGATTCTTGGCATCCGAAAAAACGGCCCGATAAATGCTGGCTTTATTGGTTGACGAAGCACGACACAGGATTTATACGTTTGTATATCTATTTTAAGAAAACGATGGCTCTCCGAATCCCACTACACCAGGCAGGCACCGCCATGATGCTGACGATCGACCAGGAAGCCCCCGAGAGCAATCCGCAGGACCAACTCCACCTATCATCCGGACGGAAGCTCGCCAGCCAGATCACCGAACAGCTCCGAGCTACCCTCCAGCTGGCTCGCAGCAGCCAAATCAATCGGCAGAACATCTCCAGCGGTTTTGCCGCTTTGGATCCGATGCTGCCTGGCGGAGGCTACGAGGAGGGAAGCCTAGTCGATCTCTTCGGCTCCGGCCCCGCAGATGGCCGCTGGTGGATTGCCTGGCACTCTGTCCCCCATGCCCTTCGCAATGGACGCTATGCGGTGGTGGTAGAAAAGCAACCTCTTTTTTATCCACCCGCCATCGCATCGCTTCGAGTGCCGATCGAATCCCTGGTGGTGGTTCGATGCCGTGACGATCGTGAATGCGAGTGGGCAATCGATCAATCGCTGCGTTCCCCAGCCGTCGGCGTCGTGATAGCGGAAGTCGACACGCGAGACGACCGCATGGCCAGACGATGGCAACTGTCGGTCGAGCATGGCGGTGGCCTGGGCCTGCTCATCCGCCCCCCTTCCGCTCATCCACAACGAACCCCCAGCTGGGCTCAGGTGCAATGGCAAGTCACCTCCTGTCCCAGGAGAACCAGCCAACACCGTCCCGATCCATCCAGTCGAGGGCGATGGAGCCAGCTTCGGCTGTTGCGATGTCCAAAGGGCAGGGGAGGGGCCGCAGCAACGATCAATCTGCTCGACCCGACTGCCCAATGGCCTGAAAAAGCTGCCTGAAAAAAGATCAATCGGTCGATCGGAGATGGTTCGATGACGCGACGAATCGCCTGCATCTGGTTGCCCAACTGGCCCTGCCAGAGATGGCTGCATCATCATCCGCAGTGCATCGGCCATCCCTTCGCACTACAGCAGCGCGACCCGCGGCGCGGCTGGCGCATCGCCGCCGCCAGCTCCATCGCTCGACAGCAAGGCATTCTCCCCGGCATGTCGACCAGCCAGGCTCTCTCGTTGGGCATCGCCACCCTCCCCACTACGAAACCTTACCAGCTCCCCCAAAAATCCCCGCAACCAAGCACCACAGCCCCACCCAACAACCTTCTGCTGGGACAGCTTGATCCCGATGCTGATCGCGAGGCGCTGGAGGAGCTGGCCCAGGCCGCTCAGCAGTTCAGCCCGACGGTGGCTCTGGAGTCGCTGGAAGAAAAGCCATGGGCGATTCGCAGCCTGCACCAACCCCAGGCCCTGCTGATGGAAGCAACCCACCTGGGACGCTGGTTCGGCAGCGAGCAGGAGATGGCTCGGCAAATCCTTCACTGGCTTCAGTCCCAACACCTGATAGCCCGCGTCGCCATCGCCGACTCCCTAGCCGCCGCCTGGGCCATCGCGCAAGGCATGCCGATCGCCCCGCTGGCGCAGGTCCTGCTGCACCAGAATCAAACCGGCGTCGCCTCCTGGCAGGACATCCCAGGCGAAACGCCCCCCTGGATCGCCGACTCCCGCAGCCTCCCCCAATGGCTCGATCGACTCCCCATCACTGCCCTTCGCATCGATCAGCCAACCGCCAACATCCTGCGCCGTCTGGGAATCTCACGCCTCAACCACCTCCTGAAACTCCCTCGCTCCAGCCTCGCCCAACGCCTCGGCCCCGGCATCATTCGCAAAATCGATCAACTCCTGGGGCATGCCGATGAATCAATCACCGGTATCATCCCAAGCCAAGATTGGTCCGCCTGCCAGCCGCTGGAAATCCCGATCGACCGCATCGACTGGATCGAACAGATCCTGGCCCAACTGCTGGAACAGATCTGCCTGCGCCTTCAGGAAAGATCCGAAGGCGGCTTGCGCTGGATCGCGCGACTGACGATGCAGGAAGGCCCCGATCTCCTCTGGACGCTCAACCTCTTCCGCCCTTCCGCCGACCCCAATTACCTCCGTCCACTGCTGCTTCAGCAATGCGAAGCCAAATGGAAATCGCTCGCCAGCAACTCCCCACCGGCGATCACTCAGGTCTACCTGCAAGCCGCTTTGCGAACACCGATTCGATGGCATCAGACACTTTTTTTCGACCAAGCCACCACATCCCAGCAGGAAAATATCGCACCACTCCTCGATCGACTCAGCAACCGACTGGGACGCCAGGCGGTGGTGCAGGGCATCCTGCAGACCGATCCCCTGCCAGAACAGGCCTGCCGCTGGACTCCAATGACCGGAACGCTAAGAACCTATTCCAAACGCAGCAAGTCGCTCTCCCAAACGACACAGGCCAAGGGAACCAAGCCGCCTCCTGCCGCCAGCTATCAGACGCGATGGAGAGCCGAACCTCAGGAGACGCAGCCGCTGCGCCGGCCAATCCAACTGCTCCCCATGCCACTGCCACTGACCACCAGCCCCCCGGCCAGCCAAGAACTTCCCCACACCTTCCAGCTCGGTCACCATCCCGCCCGAAACGTACACCAGGCCCGCGGTCCCGAACGGATCGAAACAGGCTGGTGGGAAGGGGACTCCATCCAACGCGACTACTATCGCATCGAACTGGACAGTGGCGACTGGTGGTGGGTCTATCTCGACCGCCGAAACCACACCTGGTATCTGCATGGCTACTTCAGCTAACTCAATTCATCCGCTCCACCACAAATCACCAACTCCCGAATTCCTGTCCCAAACCAACAGGTCCCCCACCCAAACAGGTCCAACCCTGGCAGCACCTTACAAGAATAGGATTCTTCAGAACTCACCATGGCTAAAGATGGTTGCTCTTCGCCGTGCTTGCACTTGTACTCAGTGAAATGGTATTCCCGCTTGAAAAACGATTTCCGGATGGATCCGCTGACTCTCCCCACCGATACTGCTCTAACGTGGCTTAAAAATGACGTTCGACTTCCGTCGATTCATGAGGCCAAGTACCAGAACGAGTGTAGTCCGCCCCGGCGGACTGAGTGAGACAAGCAGCATCCAGGGCTTGCTTCCGAAAATACCTGAATAGATAGGAATCCAAGCGGTACGGGGCGAACCGTACTGAGTATCTCACCCTCCAGGAAAAAATTAAACGGCGGGTAGCCCCAAACCATCTTGCCACATCCAACTCCAGCCCATCGCTTACACAAACTCCATGTACTCGATCCCCTCCACCCCATTTTCGAGCGCGTACGCAAAAGCCAAATGGTTCATGCCGCGTCTTTCTCCCAAATAGGATGCATTGGTATACGTGGGATCGATAACGCGAAAGTCTCGTATCCTTGAACCATTCAGCAAATCGCCCGTACCAAACAGCCGTCTCATAGGTACCGTTCTGCTTCCGACAAAAATACTCTTGTCCGAAACATGATTCCCAAGAATCGAAAAAGTGCCGGTCCTGTTGATCGTCACATGAACGATTCGATTCAGTATGAGACCTGGTACAATCGGACTGGTCGTGTCGGCAATCCTCGTCAGCGTCACTCCGTCGTGAGCGAATGCCGCCGTCCCCGCCACGTGGTAATAAACCACCGTGCCATTTCGATCGATCCCGCCAATCACCATCTGCTGGGGATCAAAAGCAGGTGCCAATCCACTGGAGCGATCCCTCGCCGTTCGACCATCGCTCAGCTCGATGCGCGAAATACCATCTGCTCTTGTAATGCTGTAGGCGACCTGACCTCGAACTCCAATTTTACCGTTGCCAAAAACCCACCCGCTAGTCGGTGCATCCGGCACCATATTCCTCGCTCTGCGAATGTCGCGATCACGCGTCGGTGAAAAAAATCCTGGGGCCCCACCCGCCCCCCCATTCGCAGCCACCTGATTCATATCGTTCAGCAGAGGTTCAAAACCATGCAAACCACCTAGCATCGTCTCCGGCACCCATCGATCCGCCGATCCCACCACAGGATCTCCCGTCCGAAGCACCATCCTCGCGGCAGCCCGAAAGTCGGTCAACATCAGCGCTGATTCCCCAGATGGTAACGTCTTCACAAATGCCACACCGCCAAGCATATTGATCGCCAACGGTCCATAGACCGGCCTACCGGAACTATCCCAGTCAATCGAACTTATTCCTCCAAACCTGTCGCCACGCCAGATCTCTTCGACTCCGGGACTACGTACCTTAAACGCAATCTGCCCGAAATCACTTACACCATAATACTGCCCTTGATCGATCTCAAAACCCGGCGCTCCCGTCACCACAGTCGACAAAGAAAACGGTCCGCCCGCGGCAGGCGGACCAGCCACGGAAATGCGGAAATCGCCGCTCCGCAACGAAGCTCCAAATGCAACCCGGACCTCAGGCCTGCCTATCTTTGGCACGGTCGGTGGATTAAAACGTGCAAAGACGCCAGTTGTAGTATCTGCAACGTTGACCATGCTGAACTCCTCAACCTAAATAAGCGGAAAACGATACCGTTAGATGAGATCCTCCAAGCCCGGGCAGCCAGATCCAATTCGAGATAAACACTTGAGATGCGATACCATCTCCTAAGGCACTCAATTCATCTCCTGGATTATCCGCCCGCCAAATCAGAGATTCTCTTTAACTTGGCCAAGCCATGGGAATGCTCATTTCCTCGAAAGCCACCAAGGGATCAATACTTCCCATGCGTTCCCAACTGCCGCCAACCCTCGACTGCTTGGCGGCCAATCCATACGTCGAGCTTTTGTCCGCGTTCCGAGAGGAGGGACTATCTACCACCAAAACGTATTTTTTATGTTGCGGGCAACTCCCCTGCAACAAAAAAGTAACCATAAGCCGACGCACCATCAAAGTCGGCTCCCTCCAGATGGGCTTCGTGAAATTCCGCCGCATCGATCAACGCGCCACGAAATATAGCTTTGGTGAGATTCGTCCGATGAAAATCGACGGTTTTGATATAGGAATGCGAGAAGTCAGACGACTCCAGGTTCGAATCGTTAAAATTCCCTTCCATGAAACAATTTCGGAAAATGATCCCGCGTAGGTCAACCCCATGCAGATCGAGATATCGAAGAAACTCGAGATTCGAGAAGTCGCGGCGTCCGGCAGAGTACTGCCGAATAATCTCCTCTGTCTCCATATCCGATTCCCATCGCTCTAGCTGCTTCATTCCGCAAGACTTTCTGCGTTGTTGTATTCTCCGAGCGAATCGTCTGCCAGAGATCGCCTAAAACCAATGTCCAAGCCACCCCTCATGGGCGCGTCCATTAACTCTGGTCCATCGATCGGCTGCCATGACCGAGAGGCCGCCAGAAGACTCCGATTTCAAGCCACGCGTTGTCCGCCGCTCCGGTTCACGGCATGGTTCTAGCGTCTTTCTGATTTCCGATTCCTGCTCCTGCTCCTGCTCCTGCTCAGCGCTGCTCGTCGTCGTAATCGATCCCAGCATCCTACTGTGCGTACGACTCGCCGACACCCTCGAAATCCGTCACCGTCCGAAGCCATGGACCGCAACCGAGTCATGACTGAGCGATGCAGTCGATTGAGAGTCGATAAACGGTTCGTTGTTCCTGTTCAGATGCCTGCGAAATCATCAGGGCTAGTTTCGAGCACCAGCACGACGGCTGGTCGCCAGATCCGACGCTTATCAAGTCACCTAAGAAAAGTAACCTACAGCTTTTTAGCCGATTCTACGCTGCTTTCTCGAAAACAAACTCGTTGCACCCCATTCCCACATTGCCACACTTGATTTTTTTCAGCAGGTACCCGCGCTGGCTGAAGAAATCAAAAACCTCCTCCGGCTTGGCTGTCTCATAAGGATATCCACCCACCCAGTCGACCAAGTCGCGCCAACGACTCATCCCACGACTCGGCTCGGGGCACACCCACGATCGCAAATACCCTCCCAACTGCCCATCGATGATCGATCGCAACAACGCCTTGGCTTCCGCTGGAGCGGAAACGGCAAAAACATAAGGCAATCGCAGAACCCGCGGCAGTTGGTTATAGAATCGCTTGATCACTTTCCAACGCTCACTCTGGCTCCCCGTATCGTTGTAGATCGCGAGAAACACTGTCCCACCTGGCGCCACCAATCGGTCGGTGTTCTCCATGCTTTCCCACATATGCCCCGTGTGATGCAACACACCCCACGCATAGACGATATCGAACAATCCTATCGAGCTAAGTTATCGGGGATCGAGGATGGACCCCTCTTCAATCGTCCACTGGTCTTCTTCAGATGCAAATCGTCGCCGGATCTCACGGACGCAGGCTACCGACTTCGGGTCAAAATCAAAGGAATGAACTTGAGCCCCCATTCTCTTGGCTGCCAGACTGAAAAGTCCACTTCCCGCGCCGACATCAAGAAATCTTTTCCCCTTAAAATCTTGCACCCCCAGCATCTTCTGCAACGATTTCTCCGCCTGCTGTACTCTGGACTCGTCCACTGCACTTAAGAAGCGACGCCAATTCTCTCCAAACTCGAAACGGTTCCCATTCCTTATCTCGCCACGATGGGATGATTCCACGATCGACTCCACAAAATCCCTACTCCCTGAATCCAAACCGAATCTGATACCAATCGCCCTCTCTCCCGAATCGATCGATAGAGCAGGTGGAAGCCTTACCAAGGGGCCTCTGCAATCGCCATGCTGTCACCTTTTATCGCCCGTTGAAGCCCCTGCGAAAAGCAATCGAATGATGCGGTACCGCCTTGCTTTGATGCCACTTCCAGCCGCCCACATCTCTCTGAAGATTTCTTCCCATTGCGGATGCGAGTGATTGTTTGGCCAACGCGGCACGCGTCACCTGACCGCTCAGCAGGGCATCCCATGACAGGCCATCGCGGTCTCTGGTCTGATCGAGCCCCGAAAGGACCCTTACCGAGTCAGTTGAGGCGGCACTTCTGGCCTGCGGATGACATCGGTAACGTTGCCTGGACGATTGCCAGGCAGTCTCGCAGGTGACGAACGAGCCGATAGGACAAAGGCGGTGAACATAACCAATAGCAGGTAGCACCCAGCCAAGATCGCAAGGTAGGCTTTATACAAGTTAAGAACTAGCGATCGGATCGAAAGGTTCTCGACTTCAGACCCCATGAACCATCTTAGAACTCTTTTGACGGCTGGCATCACCAACGGAATCTTCGTCCAGTTGGTGTACCTAACGTCTTCGTACGTGTAGAGCGAATTGTAATTGGGTGGAACCTGCTTTTTGAAGTAATCCCAATTCCCCTTCACCTCCTGGAAACTCGCCAGCCTCCCGTTCTCTTTCCGGAAGGAGAGATCGTAGAAGGGATCGAAAGTCGCCCAGTTTTCATCGATTTTTGCTTCCAGAAGAATATGGGCCCCCCAGACCGCTCCGCATTTCATTTGAGCGATTCGAACCTCGATTCCAGCCCTCTGGAGCAATCTAGCCAAAACATGGGTATGACTGCCGCAGGACCCTTTGGCGTCCATTAGCTGGATATCGCCCGATCGGAAAAGTGTGTCCCGCCAATTGATGTAGCCTTCACTTGCAAAAAGCTCCGACCTCGGTTTGAGCAACTGATTCGTCTTATGCATCAGGGCTAGAACCTTCTGCTCGTCATCCATGCCGCCTTGGATGGTGAGCCCTACAATCTGGTCGTAGAGTCCATCGTCGTAAGACGACATCATCCAGAGAAAGAACATCGCCGTTAGCAGCGCACCATGTAAGAAGGCGATGGCTGGATAGAAATAACTAGATTGCGTCAGTCGCCTGAAAGAATTCACTGGCCGCCTAACCCTTCCCCAGCACGGACTCGCACAGCGCTGATGCGAACTACTCCAGATAGTGATGTTGAGTGCCCTTGACCCTCACTATAGATCAAATCCTCTCCATTTGCTCGTTTTCCCCCAATTCCTTCATTCCCAAGCCAAGTTGTCGGTTCTACGCACAAATCAACTCACCAGAAGCACGAAAAACGGTTCCGATTTCCTAAGCATAAGCATTGGCTTTTCAGCAGAAAATTGAACGAGCACATTCGACTGGTATTCCATCTAGAGCGTGCCGGCCTACAAGAGAAACGTCTATCGCCGTGCATTCCATTTCAGACCGCATCGCGCTAAAAGAAGATTGCGAAATCGAATGCAACTTTCCGTCATATTGCGTTACCGGTGCCGATCTGTCGATTCGAATTCCACCGCAGGTGCGACGACTGCTTCGCGCTTTGCCGCCTTCTCGTGAGCCATCATCCCAGCGAATTGAAAACTGGGCTACCAGACCCACATAATGGCCGCAAGGACCTAAAAAAATCGGTCTTGGACACAGCCCGCTCCCGGTTGCGGCATGGTGCTCAGGTTGTCACACATGAACGTCTCATGCCGATTCCTGAAATGTGGGTCGCCCCATGTGCTCTCCCGCGCCCAGGGAGTCAACCTAGAAGGAATCCTCATTGAGATCCCTTGAAACACGGCTTCCAACCACTTGCTCATGTATCTTTAGACCAAGCAGCACGGTCTGCAGGGCAGTCAGAATCAAAGCCATCAGCAATCCCGCATTTCAAAGCCAGCCGCCAGGACTTGATCGTGGAACCGGCCCTGAAGTTCATTGAGCGAACTTAGCGGGACGTGCTCCATGGAATTGGTAGCAAGGGCAATGCGTGTTGTTATGACGATTTCGAAAACTCAATCGCTTTCGAGAAATGACTTCCGCAACATCCGCTGCGCGACTTCCTTGAGTCCTTGATAACCCCAATGATTGGCGTCGCTTAAAGGCACCCCGGTCGTCTCGACCGACTCCACTCTTGGCAAATCGTCTGCCAGCCTTCGGATACGCCGGTTCGTTTCAGAGTACCCCATCGACTGAAACTCCGTCATCACCACTCTTGCCCCTGGCAATTGCTTTTGAATCCTCACAAGATGCTCGGCCACCCCCTGCTGCCATCTATCTGGATCGGTCCCGGCGATCGCATCGTTGATCCCGAGGCTCATCCAGACCACCCATTCCACATCCCGATCCAACTGATTTTTGACCGCATCCGTCCGCTCCACCAACTGCCGCCAATATCCGTTCGGCGCGTCTGGATGCCACTGGGCAATGGTCGATCCACCATGGCCCGTCTTTACCAGGTACACTGGGCTTCGATCGCGGAGGATTCCCTCCTCTGTAGCATTAGCCAATCCATTTTCCAGTCCGTGGTACTTGTCGTAATAGTTTTCGAGCCCTACATGCCTGCGCAGATTGTTTTTTCCAAGCTGCATCGGCACTAGTGGCATTCCGTCAGCTTCCAGATCGGCAATCAAGACCGATCGTCGTGGTTGAAGCTCCCTAGGCGTCGCCTCGCTATTAAGCCCCACGCCGCCCGAATTGCTTTCGCCGGTGATAACGAATACCAATGGCCTCTTTCCATCCGACGCTACCGTCTGCGCCGATCCCGGTGACTGGATGCCCATAGCAAACAGCAGCACCCAGCCCATCCATACGGATCTCTCCATCATGCGTTTGGCTCCTCCGCGATTATCAGAACTTACGAGTTGGGAAGGCCTGGATGTCTGTCAAGATTCGATCGTCGAAAAGAGATGTTAGCTAGCAGATAGAAGCCGCAAGATGGATGCAGCCTCAGGAGACGATTGAGCGGATCACTTCACCATGGACGTCGGTGAGTCGGAAATCTCGACCTGCATAACGGTAAGTCAGCCTCTTGTGGTCGAATCCCAGTAGATGCAGCATCGTGGCATGCAAATCATGCACGCTGGTGGGATCTTCCTGAGCCCCAAATCCGAACTCGTCGGTGGCACCATGCACCGTGCCGCCCCGCACCCCGCCGCCGGCCATCCAGACGGAAAAACCATAGTGATTGTGATCACGACCATACTGCACTTTTCCATCCGCCGACAGTTCGACTGTCGGCGTCCTTCCGAACTCACCGCCCCACAGCACCAACGTGTCGTCGAACATTCCACGTTGTTTCAGGTCGGTAAGAAGAGCTGCGATGGGGCCGTCGATCTGCTGAGCCAAAGTGCGATGATTCGATTCGATCTGGGCGTGGTTATCCCATGGCTGCCCGGCTCCATGCCACAGCTGCACATATCGCACCCCTCGTTCCAGAAGACGCCGCGCGATGAGGGTTTGCCTGCCATGGACCGAATCGCCGTACATTTCCAGTGTCCCCTGCGACTCACCGCTGATATCAAATGCCTCCGCTGCCTCCATCTGCATCCGAAACGCCAGCTCGAAACTCTGTACCCGTGCCTCCAGTCGCTCGTCCACCCCATCACGATGCTTCAGCGATTGCAGCGCACGAAGGGCTTCCAGCTGCCTCAGCTGATCTTCGACGCGCGCGTGAGGACTTCGAATATTCTCGATCAGTTTTTCGACCGTCCGATGCTGAGGATCAACCCAAGTGCCTTGATAGACTCCAGGCAAAAAACCACTTTGCCAGTTTTCTGCATCCTTGATTGGATATCCTCCGGGACACAAGGCGACAAAGCCGGGCAGGTTTTGATTTTCGGTTCCCAGGCCGTACAAGGTCCATGCTCCGACACTTGGGCGAGACTGAACCGAATCGCCGCAGTTCATCAGCATCAGAGAAGGTTCATGATTTGGAACTTGCGCGTACATCGATCGAATGACAGCGATCGAATCGATATGCTGAGCCGTCTTGGCGAAAATCTCACTGACCTCAATCCCGCTCTCCCCATATTTCTGGAACCGGAATGGAGAAGGAAAAGCGGCTCCCGTCTTCCGTTCGGTGGTCCGATGGGTCGGCACCGGCTTGCCGGCATAGGTCTCCAGCGCCGGCTTGGGGTCGAAGGTGTCGACATGCGACGGGCCACCGTTGAGAAAGAAGTGAACAACTCGTTTGGCGCGCCCAGGGAAATGAGGACTTTTGGCAGCCAGGGGCGATCCCGCCGCCCCCGCCTGCTCGTCGGCCAGAAGGTGCGCCAGGCCAAGAACTCCTAAGCCCAGGCCCCCACGCTGCAAAAGCTCCCGTCGCGTTCCTTGCATCATGGTCATCCCGATCCTGCTGGAACCTTTTCATTTCGTCTCGGCCACCCCAGTCGGTCAGGCAAAGTCGCCTGCAACCATCATGGTCTGTTTCAGTTTACTCGAAACATGCGGTCCGAAGCCAAGGACTTTTTTTCTGTCCGT
Organism: Pirellulaceae bacterium; assembly: GCA_044337705.1. Taxonomy (GTDB): domain Bacteria; phylum Planctomycetota; class Planctomycetia; order Pirellulales; family Pirellulaceae; genus JBEISR01. Next base: position 49,219 of record JBIINB010000013.1, read on the forward strand.
TCATCCGCCACAACGCGATGGCTTCTGGTTGGCTGCACGATCCAAGTTCCAATACAAACAAATCGCAGGTCATTGCCTTGCCGCTGACTGGCGCCACCAATCATGTTCTTGCAGACAGACGACCCTCGATCAGCCGGAACGCACAAGCGCCCGGGAGGCTGCATGAATCGCACCATCGCCTACTCGAGGAATGCCGCTTCGTTCGACATCAGAAGCACCTGGATCCACTGCGCCAAAGGAGCCAGCTTGGCGGTCGCTGGCCCTCGGAAATCGATCTGGGAATCCCAGCGGTCCCTATCCGAATCGGAGGAGTCGGGATCGACTCTCAGGATCTTCGGAGACCAAAGGTGCTGGTCGCTATTGAGCGTGTCGGCGATGTCTACGACGAAGTCGATCGTATCGCCCTGGTTGACCGAGACATTCCTCAGATGGCATTCGGCTTGCGACCGATGAACCCTTTGTTCGAAAAGCACTCGTTGGCCGTTGTGAATCACCCACGCGCGAATGCCGTCCCCCTCTGCAACTTCATGAGAAATGATCGATTCGATGTCGATGGTCATCGACTGATCGGCCTTCCAACGCCGAACGATCGCATGCTGATGATCATTGCCCGGATGCCCTCCTGCAGCTGTCAATTGCAGCCACCCCAGTTTCTCGTCCGGGTACGATCCACCACCCTGCCAATTGGTGCCTGTGAAATGCGGCAAAGGCTGGAAATCCCCCAAACGTTTTGCGGCCAAATCGATTGGAGCATAGCCATAGCTCCAAGCTCTCTGCGATGCCGTCCACTCATCTTTCGGCACCTCCGCCGCCCTTTCAAAGAACCTTTCTGCCAACTGCAGCTCTTCCTGACTTGGCTCCCTTTGATAAATCCTTCGATGCAACCACTTCAATATCCTTGTGTTTGCTTGCAAGGATCGATCTTCCGGTCCCGCGCTTTCATGGCTGGCAACAATCGCTTCTTTCTCCAGTTGCGATGCGACCGAGGCGGTCCAGGGGTGGTTCCAGAGGAACAGTGCCTGCTGAGGAACCGACGTTTCGGATCGAATCGGGATGTGGAGATCCGGATTGGCGAAGTCGAAAAAGCGAAGCGCCGTAGGTAGGAACTGTCGGTCGATTTTCGCATAGATGCTACGTCGCTGCGGACCGGTACTGCTTGGGAACCATTCTTCCGATCTGCCGCCGATGCGGCGCACTAGCTGACCGGACCACGCAAGCCAACTGTCGCGCCACTGTTCCAGACTCAGCCGCCTTCGATTCTGTTTCCAGAGCAGGTGGTTGGCTGGGTCAATCGAATTACCTTTTGATTCGAAAGACGACGCGATGCTTTGCCGGTAGGTAGCCGAGAGGACCATTTCTCGCACCGATTTTTTAAGATCCCAGTCCTGCGCAATCAACCTCAAAGCCCACTGGTCAAGCACAGGGAGAAGTGATGGCGTGCCTGCCCGGATCCCAAAGTCGCTGGGGGTTCGCACCCAACCCTGGCCGGCCAGATGCGTCCACAGTCGATTCACCCAGACACGTGCGGTTAGTGGATTGGCTGGGCTGGCGATTCGCTCGGCCAAGCGAAGGCGTCCGCTTCCCGAGCCGAAAGGTTTTGGCGGAGTCTCGTCGAGAGCTGTCAGAAAATGCCGCTGGACTGACTCCCCTTTATTGGCCGGATTGCCGCGTCGAAAGATCCTAGCCGTCCGCTCATCGACGCGGTCTGCGGTAGCGACCGTGAATTCGATCGACCGATCGGACTGAAGGATCCAGCGGTCGATTTCTCCTTGCAGCTTCCAGAGTGCCTCACAAACATTGGTCGGAAAAAATCCCTCGGTGGTAACAATACCTTCATCCGGAATTCGGCAGGGACTACCCGGTCCCACCAAAGTCTGCCGCAACCTTTCATCCCCCGGATCTTCGAACTTCCCAGGGGCGGGGAGATTCGATTCCTTGGATGCCCCTTCCAGTTGGCTCCATTCCTCCTGCAGCCTCGCAAAGATCGCTCCATACCGCTCCACCACCTCCTTCCATTGACTTGGCGAAGTCGTGAACGCCTCCTTCAATCGCCGTGGGATCTGGTCTCCATGGGTCTGAAGCACCGAAGCAATCTGCTGACCGGCCAGCTCCGAGTAATCAGGACCTGCCGGGATAGATTCCAGTCGCTTCCAGATTGCGAATACTGGGTCCTCCTGGCGCTTGGGATTCGCGAGAAACATCTCCCAACGTCGGATGAAGTTGGGGAACAGATCGTCGGTCGTAAGAATCTGGTCAAATCCTTCTTCCGGGAAATCCTGAAGATGGGTCTGTGCCATCAGGTAATCAGCGACGCGCTTTCGGCACCGCTCTTCGGCTATGTTTTTCTCTTCTAACAGCTTGGATTGGTATGCCTCCTGACGCTTTCGCAATTCGGTTTCAAACGGATCCTCGACAGCATTTGGGTCGGCTAGTCCACCATCGCTCGAACGATCGGTTCGCAGTCGCACCAGTCGATCGTGGCTGTTGGCAAAGACTCCGTAAAGGGAGTAGTAGTCACTTGTGGGTATGGGGTCGTATTTATGATCGTGACAACGGGCGCAGGCCACCGTCAGCCCCATGGTGCCGCGACCGATGACATCGATGCGGTCGTCGATGATGTCATGAGTCACCCCCAGGAACCGTCGGCCTAGCGTCAGAAAACCAAGCGCTGCAAGATGTCCAGGGGGATCCAATTCCAGCAGATCAGCAGCTATCTGGCGTTTGAGGAACCAGTCGTAGGGCATCGACTGATTGAAGGCCTCGATGACCCACTGCCGGTACGATGCGGAGTGGACGAAGAAACGCTCTTCGCGCGCGTAGACGTATCCTTTGGCATCGGAGAACCTGGCGACGTCCAGCCACAGCCGCGCCCAATGCTCGCCAAACGCGGGATCGCTGATCAATGCGTCGACCAGTCGCGAATACGAATCGGGCTGATCGCTGGCTGCCAAATAGGCCTCCAGCAGATCATCGCGGATCGGCAGGCCAGTCAGGTCGTAGGCAAGACGACGGGCCAAGTCGTGAGGTGAGGCCTCCGCTGCGGGAGACATCCCTTCGGCTGCCAGACGGTGAAAGATCACTGCATCCATCGGATCGTCCGACCACCCGGTCGGATCAAGAGAAAGATCACGCAGAGGTTTGGGTGGCTGAAAAGCCCAATGATCAATCCCCAACAGAGGCTTTTCGAGCGGTTCGGTTTTCGCGGGGTAGGGGGCACCTGAGGCGATCCACTGCCGGACCCACTCCAACTGCTCTTCCCCCAAGGGCGCCGTAGGAGGCATCTGAACCTCGCCACGGTATTCCAGCACCTCCATCAAGCGGGTTTTTCCTTCGGCACTTAAGTGCAGCACCGAATCGTTGGAATCTGTCGGATGAAAACTCTCGGGAAGGTCCAATCGCAGCCCAGCTTCCTGGTTTTCCGGTCCGTGGCAATCGAAACAGTAGGTGATCAGCAGAGGCCGAATGCGTTTTTCAAAAAAGTCGATCGCTTCGGGATCCTGGGCTTTGTTTTGCTGTGGCATTCCCTGGGATGGGAATTCACTAGCTGCCAATGATTGGGCCAGGTTACCTATCGCGATAGCCCCAAGGGCGAAGAAGAGCCACCATCTGGCGACTCCGTGCGGCATGGAAATTTTGGATTGCTGGCAAATTGCTCGACGCATGGCTTGGGCTCATAGGCGACGGAAAGGCGGGGAACCTGCATTTAGCATGGCACACCGCAAATCGCCTCGCAAGGAAACCGCTCAAACAAATGCAGTGCGAAAAACTTGCCACGGAGGGGCGATCGATTGCCAGCATTCTATTGGTACCACCCACCAATGGATCGCTAGCAAAAGCGAAATCGATGAACTCTGACTTACAAACTGGTCGAAATAAGGAGTGGAACGACGATCCTGATGCAGCGATCAGAAAACCATTTCTCGCTCTGCGAAAGCGGAAGTCCATGCCATTTCGAACCCATCCCATCAACCGTCGATCCCTGCTGGCTCATGCCCCCCTGGCGCTGTTCCTAGGAACATCGATCGCCAGTGGCGAGGAGCGGATCCACCAGCTATTTCCCAAGTCGCTTCATGACTTTGGCAATGTAGGAAGAAACACCAAGGCCGAGTTTGCCTTCGAATTCCAAAATCCCTACCGGCAACCGATTCATATCGTTTCGGTGCGAAGCAGCTGTGGCTGCACGACTCCGTCGGTCCCTCGGAAGACGATTCCGCCTGGGGAAACTGGAGTGATCCTAGCCCAATTCAACACGCGTTCGTTTATCGGCACCAAGTCAGCCAATATCACCGTGGTTTTCGATCAGCCTCATTTCGCGGAGGTGCAACTGACGGTGATGGGGAACATCCGGTCCGATATCTCGACCGAACCCGGTGAGATTCGCTTCGGTGATGTACCGGTTGGGGAAAGTCGCGAAGTCACCGTCTCGATTCTCCACTCGGGCAGTCCGGATTGGGCGATCACTGACGTCCGAGGGACCAGTTCGCATCTGGAAGTTCGACTGGGCAAGGCTCATCGATCCGGGAGCCAGGTACAGATTCCCCTAAAGGTCCGATTGAAGGAAGATGCGGTTGCCGGTGACATTCTGGACGAACTATGGATCGTCACGAATCGAGGAAAAGCCGACAGTTTTTCGTTGCCAGTTTCGGCCAGGATTCGCCCTCCCGTCACTGCGACTCCCGATGTCATCTCACTTGGCATCGTCCAACCTGGTGCCCAGGTCATGCAACGACTGGCTGTCCGAGGCGCCAAGCCTTTCTCGGTCGCGAAGATCGAATGCGATGACCCTCGATTCCAGTTTCAACTGCCCGAAGGTGAACGTCCCCTGCATCTGATCCAATTCACTTTTCAGGGTGAAGGGACTCCGGGTGAAGTACGGCAGAAAGTCAAAATCCACACCAGCCTCGGAGATGCCTACGTAGCCGAAGCGACCGTAGGCGGCGTGCTTCGGTAAAAAAGATCCTTTCCCAACTCCAGCTACTTTTCAAGTGATTCCGATTGGCATCCTGCCGGCCGATCTCCCGGATTCCACAGGTCTAAATCTCGGAACCCGGCCTTCGCTTGGATTCCTGTCTTGTAGCTTTCCAGGGATCTAGAGAATCGGAGGTACCTTGGTAGGTGCGAGCCCCATTGGCTACCTACCAGAGTGCACTTTGACGAGCCAATCACACGACGTTGCTTCTTGCTAACCGTCATGTAGCAACAAAGCCTACTTGAAATCTCCCGCGCGAATGACTTTCAGTTTCTTCGGATCGATGTGCTTCTGAAACGCCTCGCGCACCTGCTGGATCGTCAGTTCCTGAACTTCCATTTCCTCTTGGGCAATTCGCTGGAAAGTCCGATCGAGATCCAGATTGCTGGTCAGCTGTCCGGCGATCGATCCATCGGCGGCCCGTCCGATCTTCCTTGCTTCCAAGTAGGCCGTCTTCGCATCCTCCAGCTCCTTCGGAGTGGGACCTGATTCGATGAACCGATTCAGCTCCTCCATCGCTGCCTTTTCTACCGCATCGATGTTCCCAGGATTGGTGATGGCATTGATGATAAAGCGGGCATCGTTGCCACGCGACGGAATGGAGACCGACGAGGAAACGCCATAGGAAAGGCCTTCCTTCTGTCGAATGCGGTCGCCCAGTCTGGACGACAAGGCACCACCTCCCAGAATGAAATTACCTATCTCCAGCGCGACGTCGTCTGGGTGATTGTCGTCCATCGCAAAGGAAAGACCCGCAAGAAATACGGCGTTCGCCTTATCGGGAGTGACGATCACCTCGCTGCCCCCTTGCACATCCGTCTTCGCCTGTCGTTCGATTCGATCGAACTCCACGCTCGACTGCCAGCCCTCCAAAGCTTCGGAAAGCGCAGCGATCGCCTGCTCGGGATCAAAATCACCCACAATCGCGATTTGTCCATGACCTGCAGAAACCTGATCGCGGTAGATTGACATCACCTGATCGAGTGTCACCGATTCCAAATCCTGAATCGACTCCTCAATCGTCCTTGCATAACGCACATCGCCAGGAGGATAGTCCGACAACGAACGGGCAAGGAGGTTATTGGCCAGCATCGCTGGATCGGTTTTCATCTGGGACATCGCGGCCAGCGCCTGAGAACGCATCTGTTCGAAGTCGTCCTTAGGGAAGGCTGGATCGCGAAGAATCTCCCCCAGCAACGCGATTGCCGCTGGCAGCGTTTCCCGTTTGGCCTCCATGCTGAACGACAGGCTGCCCGCCCCGCCGCCTGCACCTCCGCCACCCCCGCGCCCTCGTCTTCCGCCCCCTCCACCGCCTCCCATCCGCACCCCCAACTCGTCCAGCTTCTGCCGCAACGCCTGGCGATTGTACTTGGTGGTTCCCGCCATCAGCATTGTGGGAATCATCCCAGCGGCAGTCGAACGATCTTTGAGGGATTGTTCATTTCCATAGCGAAGATTGAGCGTCAATGAGACGGTTTCGCCACGATTCTTTTTGGGGAGCAACGCAAGATCGAGATTACCGATCTTGGCTATCCGCGTGCGGCTGTCGATGTTTCCCGGACTTGGATCGAACTCCTCACCCGACTCCACCGCGGTGCCTCCCCGATAATCCTTGACCATATCGGCGATCGACTCGACGGCCGGCACAGACAATCGCTGAGGCTGATCGACCGGAATGAAACGGCCGATGGTTCGATTGTGCACTTTGAAATATGTCGCAGCGACTCGATTGACATCCTCAACCGTGACCGCAGCCAGTCGATCGCGTTGCAGGAACCAAAGTCGCCAGTCACCCAAGGCCGACGCCGAAGAGAGCGCCTGAGACATCGTCGCGGCATTGGCGATACTGCTCTCATAGCCGCGCTTGGCCCGCAACTTCGCTCGATCAATCTCCTCCTGAGTAAATGGCGTCGCCTCCAATCGTTCAATCACCCCAAGCAACACCTCTTCTGCTGGCGACATCTTTCCTTCGGCTGGCTGGACGGAGAAGGTGAAGAGCCCTGGGTCGTGGCTGCTGTCGGCACCACCGCTGGCGCTGGTGGCGATCCCTGTTTCGACGAGTGCCTTATCAAGCCGTCCGACTTTGTCTTCCGACAAAACGCTCCCGAGAATACTCAAGGGGGCCCAGTCCGGATGAGCGGCCGCAGGCATGTGATAGGCGGCGATGATGGAACCAATCGAACCGACTCGTCGCAGAATCACGGTTCGTTCACCGTCCTGCGGCGGTTCTTCGGTATACGTGGTGTTCAATTTGCGTTCGGGTCGCGGGATCGAACCAAGATGTTTTTCCACCAGCTCCAGAGCCCGCGACTCTTCAAACTTGCCCGTGACGATCAGTACCACGTTGTCCGGCTGATAAAAACGCCGATAAAAATCCTGCAGATTTTCGATCGGAACCCGTTCGATATCCGAACGGTTACCAATCGTTGACTTGCCGTAATTGTGCCATTCATAAGCCGCGGCCTGCACGCGCTGGGACAGGACCCGCTGGGGACTGTTTTCACCGTTCTCAAACTCGTTTCGCACCACGGTGAATTCCGACATCAAGTCTTCGCGCTTGATGTAACTGTTCACCAGGCGATCGCACTCCAGGTGGATGGCGAATTCCAGGTTTTCGTCGGTGGCCGGCAGCGTCTCGAAATAATTGGTTCGGTCGACGTTGGTGGTACCGTTGAAACTGGCACCGTGGTCGCGAAGTGCCTTGGGGACATTGGGAAAGGTAGGGGTCCCCTTGAATACCAGGTGCTCCAACAGGTGCGCCATCCCCGCTTCCCCATACCCTTCGTGACGAGAGCCAACCAGAACCGTCATGTTGACGCTGATGGTTGGACGCGACGCATCTGGAAACAACAGCAGTCGGGCGCCATTGTCAAACCGGTACTCAGAGATCCCTTCGACGGTGGCGACCTTTGCTGGTGGATCTGCCCGAATCACGCCAACGATGCTCGCCAATGCAACGAAAAGCAAAAGAGAAGTACGATGCATGGATTGACTCCCAGAATTGCGACGAAACCAGAAGGACTCAGTATAGCGCATTGCCAGCCTGCCGTGCGGCCCCTCTTTGCCAACAGATGCACACCCAAAAGTTTTCTTCTTGAAATCAAAAATCGAAACGGTGAATCAGGGAAGAAATGCCCTTTCGGAAATGTCAAAGCGACCCTTTGCGACTGGGGCCCTAGCGCCCCAGGTGCTCACAGCGACTTCTTAATCGCTTGCCTCCGGACCGATCCTTCAACCTGCCTCGCTTCCTGACAGTCCTCGGCTGAATTGAAACGCCACCGATTCGTTCGCCCCCGAATCGTTTCCTACAAGTCGGCTCTACAACCCCAGAGAAGACTAGAGTCGCCGTGGTTCTCCATATCGAACCGAAACCGACCGTCGCTTGGGATGCCTTCGGCAACACCTTGGTCAGCGATCAGGTGGTCGACCGCAACTTGTAGGCCGCGACAGAACCAGATCAAATCGCCGTTGTGGCACTTATTCCGGCGGATCACTCGTTGGAAATCGAAAACCATCGCCTAGTCGCGGACGTGAAGATCGTCGATTACCAAGCCCTAGAATTCCGAAGCGATTCTCTTCGTCTACTAGGTGGCTCTCGCGATTTCACTCCCCGCACACTACAATAAGAAGAAGCGATTAACGATTCGAATCTATGATTTTTCCTCATGAGGCTTTTATGCCCTTTCAAGTCGATAGCATGCAGTTGAAGAGCTTCATTGCGATCGCCGAGACGGGTTCATTCGGAAAGGCCGCCCGAATCGTCTCGCGTACCCAGTCAGCTCTCAGTCTTCAGATCAAGAAACTCGAAGGGCAGTTGGGATGTCAGCTTTTTGATCGTGGCGGAAAAAAGGTGACGCTGACGCACGAGGGAGAGATCTTCCTGGGCTATGCCCGCCAGATGAAGCAGTTGCAGTGGGAGGTTTTCAGTCGGCTTCGGGAGCCGGAGATCGAGGGGGAGATCCGGTTTGGAACCCCAGAGGATTTCGCTACCCATTACCTCCCTGAGGTCTTGGCTCGGTTCCGCAAACACCACCCTCGGGTACAGCTGAATGTTTCGTGCGATCTCACGCTGAACCTGCTCGACCAGTTCCAGCATGGCCAACTCGACGTGATCCTTGTCAAGAGAGATCCGCAGAGTATCAAAGGGGGCACCAAGGTGTGGCGTGAGCCTTTGGTATGGGCCGCTGCGGAAGGGTACTTTCCTGAGGAAAGACTGTCGCTGGTATTATCACCACAGCCCTGCATCTATCGAGCCAGGGCGCTTGCTGCACTCGATCGAGCGCGTCGAACCTGGCATATCGGCTACACCAGCCCAAGCCTCGCTGGCACCCTCGCTGCCGTCCGCGCAGGTTTCGGCATGACGGTTCTTCCCTCGCACATGATTCCCGAAGGAATTCATCCGGTGGGAAAGGACTACCGACTGCCCCATCTGGCCGATGCCGAAGTGGCATTGCTGAAGCAAGACGAAGCGACCAAGGTGACAGGACTTTTTGCCGACTACATCGTTGCCAGCCTGGAGACGCTGAAAGGGTGAACTTGGATATTGGACGCTGGCGTTCTAAGTACATCACGCCACGTCGGCCCGCAGCGATTTCGTTCAACCTCCATCGTTTCCACACTGGCGAGATGGACTTCTACAACCGCCCGCAAACCCACATGCCAGCATCCAGGCGGAATTCCAACCTGGTCACCAGATGGAACGCTGGCGCTTACCTGGGACTCCCGGTACGCTGCAACTCCGATGACTCTTCCTCCTCTTCCTCCCCGCCTTCTTCCTCATCTTCCTCAAGATGTTGAAAAACGAATGCGGCGCGAACGGGGGCAGGCATGGGATGATCGGCACCCTTGACACTTCGCCAGACGATGTCGCCAAAGAGTAGGTCGTCCGCGGCATCTTCCTGTGACAGATCCAGTCGCTCGCTGAGGTCGGCACCCCATGCGGTAGGCTGATTCACTTCGTTGACGTCGACTTGCGCGGGCTGAAGGTCATAGGGAGCCAGGTCGGCAGCGGCCTGAAAGCAACCGTACATCGGAGTCGCAGCGGCATCGAACTGCGTCATCGGTTCGATCCCCAGAATCAACTCGATTGTACGGAGAATACTGGCAGTGGAATAAAGATCGGAATCGACTCCCATGCGACGCGAGAACGGGGAGATCACAAGAGCCACCGAACGATGGGCATCAACGTGGTCCGCCCCGTTCTGTGCATCATCCTCGACGACGAAGATCGCCGATTCCTTCCAATACTTGCTTCTGGAAATCGCGTCGACGACCATTCCCAGCGCCAAGTCATTATCGGCCACCATGGCCGTAGGCGTCGGCGCTCCGACTTTCGTCCCCGACGTGTGATCGTTCGGCAGCCTCATGATCACTAGGCCCGGCAAGTTATCCTCCTGCTCAAACTGCTTCAATCGCTCAATGAACCGATCGGCTCGCCGCACATCCCGGTAGTTCAGATCGTAGCTGCGGTAGAGCGGATCGAAGTGCCCCTGAAGCGCTTCGACTTTCGTGGTTGCCGGCTCGCCGGCAACCACGGCATTGTCAACGAACTCGCCAAAGCTGAAATAACCGACTCCTGCCTTCTTGCAGGCATCCCAGATGTAACCGCTGGAAGGAAAGGCGATCTGACGTTTTCCTTCGGAAGGATAACCGAATTTATCAAGCCCCTTTCGGTAGGAAAGTGGCCAACTTCGCTCGACGTAATCGGTTGCATAAGCAGCCATCGACCACTCATGACCATCGGCGCTGACTTCACTTTCCACATAGCAGTTATCCAGCAGCACGAAGTCACGAGCCAAGCGATGATGATTGGGCGTTACCGCTTCGGGAAACAGGCAGAGATTCGGATCCCCGTTCCCCTCGGGCATGTCACCAAAGACTTGATCGTAGGTACGATTCTCCTTGACGATGTAAAAGCAATGCTTGATTGGGCTGGGGTCGCCAACTTTGGCTGGAACCGGATTGCCTTCGGTTCGCGTCTGGACGCGGACTGCTGACTTGTCCTGCAGTGGGCTGTTGGCGAATGCCTGACGCGTGTGGACCGCCATCTGCTGCGGGGTGGGAGTTGGAAGAAAACCGATCGTGCCCTGGTACAAGCCCGCGATGTACTGACGGACTGATGGCGGCAGCTCCTTCTGTCCCGGTCGCGGGCCTTGAGGATTCGCCTTCGATGCCAGTCCCTTTCCGTTGGCCACCAATATCCGCTCCCCGCCAGGTCCGTAGCGCACACTGGTCGGATACCAACCGGCAGGAATGAATCCCAGCGATTTGCTGTTGCCCCGATCGCGAATATCGAAGATCGCCAGGTTGTTGTTGTCTGCATTGGCGGCCAGCAGGCTGTTGCCATCTTCCGAGACAGCGATACTCGAAGGGGTACTTCCGTTTTTGGCCTGAGCGTAAAGGGCCGTCTGCATCACTTCCTTCTGCTGGCCGTTTTCCAGATCCAGAAGGACAACCGAGTTGTCGTCGGCACAGGCGACAAGAAGCCATCGCCCCGCATCCACTACAGCCATTTCGCAGGGATGCGACCGCGTCTCCATGGTGCGGACTACTTTCCAGGATGCCAAATCAACTTCCGCCACCGACTTTCGCGCCCAGAGACTCACCCAGGCCGTTTTCCCGTCTGGTGAT
>JBIINB010000081.1:0-20919 GCA_044337705.1 Pirellulaceae bacterium
AACCGAGAAGGGGGTCTATGTGGGGAAAGGGCGCCCGACAACTTGACTTCCGAAAAGGACGGTCCCTCCAGTAACGATGCAATACGGACGGCGACAAGTACCCGAGTTGTTATGGAACTGTGACACCCACGCACATGGTCCAGCGGCGAGCGGTGGAGAGGCAGTACAAGGAGCGAAGGAGAGCCGATGAGCTATCAGGAAGAGATGCCGGTCGAGATTGAGGACACATACGCGGAGGCGTTCCGCAGCATCTATGGACGAGTCCTTGTCACCGCGCGAGACAGCAAATGGCTCTTGGCGGCATGCCATGCAGCAACAGGACATGCCAGCAGTACCATCCTTTGCGATTGTGAAGCGGGGATAGAACGACTGGTCGACGGTAAAACTCCTGGACAGACAACGCCAGATGGTAGGCCTGGCGCCTACCTTCAGTTCCATGTCCCAAGGTTTCGCAAGGACCGCGTCGAGCATCTGGAGCGCGTCATGCTGGCTCGATTAAGCCAGAATGTGCTCACCTGCCCGACGGCAAGGCTATTCAATGCGTTGGAGAGCGAAACCTATTTCCGGCTAGGGAGGAAGATTGCCTATTTTGGTGATCGCAACGAATACCTGGAGGAACGGTACGGCCAAAAAGGTTGGGTGATCCCAACGATGGGTGGCGACTTCTTTCTCAGCCGAAGGTTCGGCTATCGCGATGGGATCATGGGGGGGAATCTTTGGTTCCTTGCCACTACCGAGGATGCGGCGATCGAGGCGGCGGAGAAGGCGGCGGCAGCGGTCGATCTTTTGCCCGAAACGGTTACGACCTTTCCTGGTGGCGTAGCAGCCAGTGCCAGCAAAGCAGGCAGCAGCTATTCCTTCCTCATCGCCAGCACCTACGCCGAGTTTTGCCCGACACTGAAGACAAAGCTTGGAGAGCGGAGCAAGGTGCCTGACGGCATCGGCTCGATCATGGAAATCATCGTCAACGGAAGCAGCCTGGACGACGTCGCTAAATCGCTCTACGCAGCGATCGATGCGTCACGCACCACCCCAGGGCTCCGCAAGATCTCGGCGGGCAACTACGGTGGGCGACTGGGCAAATCATTTATTTACCTTTTGCCCGATAAGCATCCCCCAACTGCATCCTGACCCATTCCCCGGCAAACAATCTGCCCGATCAGCGGCCAGGCTCCCTTAGGATGCCCACCTAAGATCGGTCCGATGCAGAGGTGAGCTAACGGGTGGGGACCATAGCCAAACCGGCATGGAAGACGTTCACGATTTTCATCGCCAGGAGGCTTCTTGATGGCCAAGAAGAAAAGTGCTGGTTACCGTTTTGGTTCGCACATGTCGATCGCCGGTGGCTATTACCGCGCCGTGGAGGCGGCGGCCGAAATCGGTTGCGACTGTGTTCAGCTTTTCACAAAAAACAGCAATCAGTGGAATGCCAAGCCGATTTCTCAGGACGAGGTGGAGCGATTCACTGAGGCACTGTCTAGCCTTGGAATTGTCGCACCGCTGTCGCATGCCAGCTATCTGATCAATCTGGCATCCCCGGATGACGCACTCTGGGAGAAATCGATCGCTGCGATGGTGATCGAGTGGCAAAGAGCCGAACAATTGGGTCTGGATGGCGTGGTGGTTCATCCGGGTGCCTTTGTCAGCAGCAGTGAATCGCAAGGGCTGGATCGCATTGCGCAGGCTCTTCAGCGGATCGCAAGCGACGTGATGCCGGCTCATAGCTGGCTGCTTCTGGAGAACACCGCCGGTCAGGGCAGTTGCCTGGGACGCACCATGGAACAACTCGGCTGGCTGATCGCACGCACAGGCCGATCGATGCATGTCGGTGTCTGCATCGATACCTGCCATGCCCATGCGGCAGGTTACGACATGAGTCAACCAGAGGGACTGGAAGAACTAGCCAGCCAGATCGATCAGTGGACCGAATCGGGCGTCGTCCGGGCGGTCCACCTAAACGACAGCAAGAAGGGGTGTGGATCCCGAGTCGATCGCCATGAGCATATCGGTCATGGTACGATTGGGGTCGAAGGGTTTGAACGTTTTCTCCACCATCCACTTTTTCGCGACCTTCCGATGTATCTGGAGACCGAAAAGGGCCCGGCAGAGGATGGCAGGGATTGGGATATCGTCAATTTAGAAATGCTCCGACGATGCGCGGGGCAGGGACCGAAAACTCCGTAAGGGAATATTCAACCATGAAGCAGATCCAATGGATGGCGGCAGCAGGAATTCTGATGGCATCCCTGATGGCGATCGCGGCCACGCAGATGGAGGCAAGTACGGTGGACGAGCGAGTGTTGAGGCATGTGGTGATGTTTCAATTCAAGGACGGGACATCGGAAAAGCAGATCCAGACCATCGTCGACGCCTTCCGCGGACTGCCCGGCAAGATTCCCGAAATCCGCGCATTCGAGTTTGGCGTCAACAATAGTCCCGAAGGGCTAGCCGATGGTTTGACCCACTGCTTTCTTGTCACCTTTCATAGCGAGAAGGACCGCGACGTCTATCTGCCGCATGCAGCTCACAAGGCATTCGTTGATGTCTTGAAGCCGCATCTTCAGAAGGCGGTTGTCCTCGACTATTGGTCCGGCAAGTAAGGCGATCGGAAAACGCTGTACACCCAGGCAGAAGCGTCGCCACGGTGTGTTGAGCAGCCGACGGATCGATCGACGGGAAGAAAAAACAAGCCCGGGGAGATGCGAGATGAGGAGCAGCGTCTTGGGGAAGCCGTCTCAATCACCAGCGATCCGCTGGCTGGCCACCTGCGCCATCCTATTGATTCTATGTTCGCAACTGCCGGCGCAGCGCGTTCCCTTTCGCGGGCGAATCGAAGTCGATGGATCGGCCGAACTGATGTTGGCACCGCGCGAATTGCGCGCCGTGCTGGAGGATGCCAGGGAGCAGGCACAGCGGGGTGCTTGGGCCGAAGCCTCTCTGGGGATCGGTCAGATCCTGGGTCTCGAGGAAGGCGCAGCAGACCAGCCCACCCAAGATGGCTCGGGAGGAGACTTCTTTCTAGAGTCGATGGAAGGTGTAGCAGACAAGCCACGCAACGACGGCAGTCCGCCTGCGACGAAAAGCTTAAAAGCGGCAGCGTTGCAGCTTCTGTTTTCATTCCCTAAAGAGGGAGCCGAAGTGGTCGAGCTGCGGTATGGAACAGCCGCCAAGCGCGCCTTCGACGAAGCGCTGCAGGGAGTTGACCCGGCGGCCATGCGACGCGTTGCCAATCGGTACCCGTCGACGCAGTCGGGAAGGCTTGCTACTTGGTGGCTCGCCGAATGGGCAATCGGGCAGGGCCAACTGGAGCAAGGAGCGCAATGGCTTGAATTGCTGATGGAGCAGCCCACTGCTCGGGAACAGTTCGGCCCAGCCCTGGGTATCTGGACTGCAATGCTGTGGCGAGCGGCAGGGCAGGTCGATCGCGCCGTTGACATGGGGATGAAAGCGCAGAGCCTTTTCGCCAACGCTGATGCGTCCTGGAACGGAAAACCATGGAAGTGGGGAAGCGACAGCGATGCCATCCGGCAGCAACTCAGCCAAGTGGATTTGGGATCGCTGATGGCAGGAAAGCAGGCCGCCATGCAATGGTGGCAAACCAATGGCCGTGCTGACGGAAATGGTCAAGGCGAGGTGGGGCAGGTATTGCCGTTGGTCCAGTGGGATCTGCCGATGCACGCAGCCCCCCAGGACTCCCAGGCGGTCATGGCGGTGATGCGCGAGCAATTCAATGACCGCAGCTATGGCTTTCCCAGCCGAGTCCCCTTGGTGGTCGGAGACTACGTCGTCGTACGAACCTACGACCAGCGCACGCTGGGTATCGATCAGCGATCGGGTCGCATCATCTGGGACAGTCCCTACGAAGGCTTTCCCCTCCGCGCAGTGCGCAACCCGCTTTTAGAGCCGATGGGAGATAGCGGGTCCACCAGCATCCCCGAACCACTGATGCGAGCCGTTTGGGCCGAGTCGGTCACCGGTCAACTCAGCAGCGACGGTCAACGCGTCTTCGGCGTCTGCACCACCTCGGCTCGCCAAGCTGCCGACCGGATGGCAGCCGATGGGGCGCAGGCAGCCATGCTGGGCATCGATCGCTCGACCTCCAATGTGCTTCGCGCCTGGAGCATCTCCAGACAAGGTGCCATCCAGTGGGAAGTAGGGGGAGAAGATGGACTTGGCGCTGAGGAACTGGCGGGTGCATTCTTTTTGGGGGCACCCTGTATCGAGGGCAACCGAATGCATGTGCTGGCCGAAATCAACGGCGAGGTGCAATTGGTGGAACTCGATCCGGTGACAGGGCAGTTCAAAGGGGCGCAGAGCCTGGTAGCCAACTCGCTGCTCCCTATCGCCTCGGATCCCATGCGACGCCCACTGGGTGCGACTCCTGCAGTCCATTCCGGAGTCATCCTCGCCCCGACGCTCAGCGGTTACTTGATCGCTTACGACACCACTTCCGAAACTCTCCGGTGGGCCATGCAGTATGGCGGTTCGACCAATGCGATGCAGCGGATGCATGTCTTTGGAGGTCAGGTCCGGGACGGGCTGGACCCTTTGGCTCCTCGGTCCCTGGAAACCGCTCCCCTGGTAGCCGATGGCATGGTCTATTTCCTACCCTGTGAACCTGATGCCAACGCTCTCTTCGGCATCGACCTGGCATCAGGAAAAATCCTCTGGACGATGGCTCGCGACGCTCTTCGGATGCTGGCGGGAGCTTGGGATGGAAAACTCCTGGTGCTGGGCGACCGGTCGATTCAATTGCTGGATGGTAGAACTGGCAAACCGGTTTGGCGGATGATGCTGGGACCCAGCGAAAGATTGGCAGGCCGTGGAGTTCGCCAAGGGACTCGGTACCTACTTCCCACCATCAATCAGGAAATCATCGAAATCGATCTGGTGAGCGGGAAAGAAGTCACACGCCATCCCGTGGAAGGGCGTCTGGGGCATCTGATCGGTGTCGGAGGCAGGTTGCTAAGCCTCAGCGCCTTGGAACTTTCGCAGTATGTTCTCAAGGAGAGATTGACGGAAGAACTGCAGCTCATGAAGCCCGAGGAGATTCAAAGCGCGGAAGCCAGTGCGAGGCGGGCAGAACTAGCGCTCGGCCAAGCCGACTATGCCACCGCATTGAAAGAAGCTCGGCAGGCTCTCGACAGGCAACCGGATGATCTGGCATCTCAGTGGCTGATGATGAAAGTCGCGATGGCTGCCATGACGGCAGACTTCGAAAAGTATGGTGAGATGGTAGAGCCATACGAGGAATTGATGGCTGCAGGCCCCGATCGCACCAAGTACTGGACTTTGATGGTTCGTGGATTGACCCAAAAGAAACAGTGGAGCTCGGCGTGGCAGCGGATGCTGGCGCTGACCAGCGAATCGCTTCGCAGCGCCCCCTCCGATTCGTCAGCACCAGGGACGATGATGCTGGATCGAGACTGGATGATTGAACACCCCCGCTGGGTCGCCAGCCAGTTCGAAAAGATCTGGGAATCGGTTGGATCAGATGAGCAGCAGATGCTGGCTGCACAGTTCGACCAATGGGCAAGGGAACTCGATCAGCAATCTCCCCTAATGCGGCGGCGACTGATCGGAGCGGTTGGCAATCTGCCTCCGGCAGAGCCTTTCGTGGAGCGAGCGGCCCGCGATGCGGTGGCAATCGAAGAATGGGAGATCGCCGAACCACTGCTGTGGCGGCTGAAAGAATCTACCGATCCAAAGAGAGCCGCTTGGGCAAAGGAAACGCTGGCAGAGCAGGCTATTCAAAGGGACCTGAAGTCGATCGCAGTGCGTTCATTCGGAGTCGATCCGCAGTTGATCGATCCAAAAAAGGAGGTCGATCCCCGCCTGCCAACCCGGGACCCCATGTCCAAAGAAGACCTGATCCAATGGGACCGTTCCCTAGAGGACTGGCCGCAAGGTCATGTGATGGTCGAACCGATGGAAGGAAGATTCGATCTAGGGGCGGGTGGAATCCCCTTGGACCTCGAAGTGCAACCAGGTGATCTGCTGGATGGCTGGTCGCTCCGCTGGGCCAACAACGATCTGCGACTTTCCAACCCCTGGGGCCAGGAGACGCTGATCGGAGCCATCGAGTTCGAACTGCGGGCAGGCCAGGATTACAATCCGGCGGCGTATGCATGGCGGCATCGGATCGTTCTGGAAATGCCACAGGAACTAGTCGTCATCGATGCGTCCCGATTGCCAGAGGGGGAGCAGGCAGTGCTTTGGCGCCAGACCTTCGGCCAGGAGGATCCCTTCGTCGAAGGACGCGGTCCGCGATCGGGAATCGAAGAGACGATCTGGGGCGAGAGAATACGGAAACCAGGACGCGACTATCGCCTACTGGGTGCAAACGAGCGGGGTATTTTTGGTTTCGTCGGGGAGGAACTGGTCTGCTGGGACTGGATCACCGGTGAAAAGCAGTGGAGTCGACGATGGAAAGGTAAAACGACTCAGGGCGCCGTCGATCGCAATCGCCTTCTGCTGGTCGATTCCAGCGAGGCGAAACGCTACCAGATCGACTGTCGCGATGGAACGATCAACCTGGCAGGCGACTGGCCCGCTGGCTGGCAGTGGCGAGCTCATCATCGGGGGCGCATTCTGGCCGATCAACGCAGCAACGAGCCCAACGCACTGGGTGCATTCCGACTGATCGATTTCGATTCGGGGCAGAGCTTGCTGGAAAGGACCTTCGCCGCCGGGACGATTGCCGGGATTGGAGAGCAGCGCGCCATGGTCGCGTGGGATGCCCAGGGACTGCTCACCTTCTGGGATTTTGCAAGTGGTAAGGAGACCCAGCAGCAGGCTACTGCCGAAAAGCGGTTGCGCGAGGTCCGTCTGATCCGCATGGGCAACCGTTGGCTGATTCTCCCCTACAGCCATGCCTACGATGCCCCGGTCGAGGTTTTTCCCAGCGCCAAGGATCCTCAGTATCGCATGGTCGCTGGGCCGATCTATGCCCTGGATGACGACGGCAAGCTGGCATGGCAGCGAGGTGTCAAATGCTACCGGATGCTCTTTCCGCTGGCGCAGTCGAAGCAGTCTCCCATGGTGGTGCTGGTGCGTCGAATCAAGTGGCCGGCGCGAGATCAAGGGCCGCGCGAAACAACCTCGATCGCCCTGCTGGATCTCCGCACCGGGCAAACCGTCTACACCAACCACGTCCTGCCGATGGCCCGGGGCGCCCAGTTCTCTCACCGCATCCATCCCAGTGAATCGGTCGCCTGGGTCGGATTCGGCGGACAGATGCTCCGCGTTCAGTGGACCAACGAAGAGACGCCGCCGGCCCCCGTCAGCCCTGTCGGTATGGTCAACGCACGCACCCCACTGGCAGCCCCTGCCGCTTCACTGCAGAATCCCGACCGCGGAGAACTGGAGTTTGGGGAATCGGGAGAGCTTCCAGTAATTCCTCCATTGCCTCGCGCCCGGTAGCTATCCTGGAGCGTATGATGGAGTCGAACGGAAACGCAGCGGCGGCAACCCAGGCCGCCCGTAATCCGCATGTATCCTCCTGAAAGTTGAGCCATTGATCGGGGGAGTCACCAGACAACAACTGTTGACGACTGGACGCCCGAAGATGGCGGTGGCTCCGTTCCCAGACCGAAACGATTCCGCGACCCCGTCGTCGCGCTGATGAAAGGAACCAGCATGGCACGTCCGTCGGATGACCCGCTCGAAAGGGTCCAGCAGACGCGCGAGAAGATTTTTCACCAGATGGAAAAGGTGATTGTTGGACAGCGCGAAGTGATCGATCAACTGCTTGTCTGTATCCTCAGCCGCGGCCATTGCCTTCTGGAAGGAGTGCCAGGGCTTGCCAAGACCCTGATGATCAGCTCGCTGGCCAAAACGATGAGCCTTTCTTTCAGCCGTATCCAGTTCACTCCCGACCTCATGCCAGCCGACATCACCGGGACCGAGATCATCGAGGAAAACAAGACGACAGGGGGAAGGGAACGACGCTTCCTGGAGGGCCCCCTTTTTGCGCAGGTGATCCTGGCCGACGAAATCAATCGGACTCCACCTAAGACTCAAGCAGCGCTCCTGGAAGCGATGCAGGAGCGAACCGTTACGGTGGGACGCAAGCAGCACGCGCTGTCCGATCCCTTCTTTGTGCTGGCGACCCAAAACCCGATCGAACAGGAAGGGACCTATCCACTCCCCGAGGCTCAGCAAGACCGCTTCATGCTCAAGGTGAACGTCGACTATCCGAAGTTCGACGAGGAATTTGAAGTGGCTCGTCGAACAACGTCCCTTGGGGGGCAGTCGATCGAGCCGGTGGTTTCAGGTGAAGAGATCCTACAGCTGCAACAGGTCGTCCGCGGTGTTGAAGTCTCCGACAATGTCATCCGCTACGCGCTTGCGATCGTGCGGCAGACTAGAGTCAGCCAGCCAGGAGCTCCTGAATTTGTCACCGAACAGGTAGGATGGGGTGCTGGACCACGTGCCGTTCAGTTTCTCATTCTAGGAGCCAAAGCCAAAGCCGCCATGCGAGGCAGCCCCTATGTCGATGTCGCCGATGTTCAGAGCCTCGCCAGACCGGTGCTTCGGCACCGCATGGTGGTCAACTTTGCAGCCGAGAGCGATGGAGTGACCAGCGACGATATCGTTCAGAAGATTCTCGATTCCACCCCGACCGCTCAGGATGAATTGCTGCGCGATGCCCGATTCCAACGCATTTTTGCATCCTGACGCGATCCGGCGGATCGGCCGGATGGAACTGCGAGCCAGGCATCTGGTCGAAGGCTTTCTGGCCGGGATGCACCGCAGTCCTTACTTCGGTCAGTCGATCGAATTCCTGCAGCACAGACAGTATGTGCCCGGGGATGACCTGCGCCATATCGACTGGAAAGTCTGGGGGCGCCAAGACCGTCTCTATATCAAGCAGTACCAGGAAGACACCAATCTCCGCTGCAGCGTCCTGCTGGATACCTCCGAGAGCATGGGATACGGACGCGGCTCGCTTAATAAGATGGAGTACGCATCGACGATCGCGGCCTGCCTGTCATACCTAGTGATTCGCCAGCAGGATGCAGCCGGGCTGGTGCTGTTCGATGACCGGATTCGAAGACGCCTTCCGTGGCGATCTCAGCGAAAGCACCTGCAGACTATCCTCGACTCCTTGCAGGATATCCAGCCCGCTGGCCAGACCAGCCTGGAGAAGATGGTCAAAGAGGTTCGGGACGGATTTACCAAGCGCGGGCTGATGGTGCTCATCAGCGATTTCCTGGGAGTCCCTGCCGAATCGCTCAAGACGCTTAAAGGACTTGTCCAGGCGGGCCATGACCTTCTGATTTTTCATCTCCTTGATGACGACGAACTCGACTTCCCCTTTGAAGACCCCACCCGCTTCGAAGGGATGGAGATCCCCGACGCTCTGGCGTGCAATCCCAAGGCACTGCGAGATGGATACCTCGAATCGCTCCAGCGATTTCTCGATGCGATACGCAAGCAGGCGGGGAATCTGCGAGCCGATTACAGGTTGGTGCGGACCAGCGAGCCGATCGATGCCGTTCTGACGGCTTTCCTGGCGGCTCGACTGGCCCACTTGAAGAAAGGCTGAGCAAGGGGAGAGATCATGCAGTTTGTCTTTCCATCGCTGGCCTGGGGCTTTCTCTTGATGCTGGTCCCGCTGGCGATCCATCTGATCCAATGGACACGCCATCGCCAAGTCCCCTGGGCGGCGATGGAATTCCTGCTGGAAAGCTACCGAAAGCATCAGCGATGGGTCTGGATGAAGCAACTCCTACTACTTCTCAGTCGCATCGCCATCATGGCGACTCTAGCAGCCATGTGCGCCCAGTGGATCAGCAACGCGCGATGGGCCAGTCTCTTTGGCCAGTCGGTGACGCATCACCTGGTGCTCGTCGACGACTCCTTTTCGATGTCCGACACCCTTCAGGGCGCCTCCGCCTACCAGAAAGCCTGGGACGCCGTCGGAGTCCTCCTGAAAAATGCGGCAGCAGCAGGAGGCAGCCATCACGCTACAGTCCTGCGGTACAGCCAAGCCCAATCGACTGGAGCCGCTCCGTCAATCGATGCCAGGGCCGATATCCTGGCTGCCAGCGTCGCGTCCGACCCCACTCCGCTTCTGGAAGCAATTCGTTCGACGCGACCTACATCCCTGGAACTCAGTCCGCTGCCCGGCCTGCAACTGCTCCAACAAGTACCTCGCATCGCGATCGATGAGCAACGCATCGTTTATTTAGTTAGCGATTTCCGCCGCAAAGACTGGGGATCGCCCGAAGCCATCCAGCCAGCCATCGCATCGCTTGCCGCCGAAGGGACTCGCATCGAACTGATCGACTGCGTCAATGAAGAACACCCGAATCTCTCGATTGAATCGGTCACTGCCGACTCCGACATCCTCGCAGCGGGAATACCCGCCAAAGTGCGAGTGCAGGTCCGAAATTCCGGCCCGTCGGTCGCTCGCGATGTTCAGGTGCGGCTTCAGGCGATAGATTCCGCGGACGCCGAATCAGCGCCACGCCTGTCGGAACCCTACTCCGGTAAGGTGCAAGATGTTCCCCCGGAACTGATCGATCGACTGGGACCCGGGGAGTCGACAGCCCTGAGCTTCCAGGTGGTCTTCCCCTCCAGCGGCTACCACTCGCTCCATGCCATGCTCGCAGCTGATGCTATCGACTCAGATAACCATGGCTATGCAGTCCTTGCAATGGATCAGGGGAAGCAGGTGCTGGTGATCGACGGCGATCCGAAACAACAGAACGGCTTTTTTCTCGAAGCGGCACTTGAGCCGGGGGGACCAGCGCGGACAGGTCTGCGCACCGTCCGAAAGGAACCAGCCTGGCTTCGCGATGCGTCTGCCGAGGATCTCGATCCCTACTCGGCACTTTTTCTTCTAGGTTGCCCAAGGTTGGATGTGGCGGCGGTAGCCAACGTCGAATCGTATTTGAAGCGAGGCGGGGGAGTGGCGGTGGTGCTAGGCAATGAAGAGGCGACACTGCTCGATTACCAGGCGGCCGATCGCGGCTGGTATCGCGATGGCGAAGGTTTTCTTCCCGTGCGCCCCCTGGACGCCAAACCGCTCGATGGGGAAAGAGCCCCCGGGGGGGCGGACATCAGCATCGAACCCCATGCGCTTTTTCAGTCCCTGCTGGCCCTCAACTCCAATCCCCTAGGGATGGTTCGCATCAGTCAGCGAGTGGCGATCGATGCCAAAAAGCCGCTGCCAGCTCAGGCTCGCGTCATCGCCACGTCCCGCGATAAACAGCCCCTTCTGATCGACTCTCCGTTTGGCGCCGGACGCGTCCTGACCTACCTGGGAGGCTGGACCAACGCGTGGTCGAATTGGCCTCGCGATCCTACCTTCGTCATCACCTCGCTGAAAATGGCAGCCTACCTCGGCTCCTTCCGCCAAGCCGAATCCAGCCAATCGATCCTGGAACCGCTGACGTGGCGAGGCAACAGCTTGCAGTACGCACCCAACTACCAAGTGATCTTCCCCGCCATCGGAGAAGGGAGCCGTGTGGCAGTGGAAGGGGAAGCCAAAACCAGTGAAGAAGGCCAATTATCGATCGACATCCAGCCGGGAGACACCTCTTTGGGCCAATCGGTTGCGATGGCCAGCACCCATCCCGGCATCGTCGAACTATGGCTGCAACCGCTGGAGGGACAACCGCAAATGCGAACCTTCGCAAGGCAGGTGAGCGCCAGCGAAGGCAGCACCTTGAAGGTCACCCCAGAAGAACTGCAAGAAGGTCTTCGACCAGTAACAATCCAATACCGCAAAGCCGATGCCGTTCAGGCCAGCAGCGCCCTAGAAGCTTCCGCATCGCGACGAAGCTCCTGGTGGATCTTGCTGCTGGCACTCCTGGCACTGGAGCAGTTCTTCGGCTGGTGGTCCAGCTACCACATCCCCAAACGCAGCGTGAAGGGAGCCACCTGATGATCCCACTGCCGCTGGCCCAGATTCAGTCTCGCACCACGCTCCAGTGGATGCGACTAGAGTCCTTCGATCAATGGTGGCACTGGATCGCCCTGGCGATCGCAATCGCTGCAGCCCTTTCCTATCTGGTGTTCTGGTGGCGACGAGACACCGCGGAACTTCCAAGTCCACTGCGGTGGACGCTGCTGGTGCTCCGATCAGCAGCATGGCTTGGTGTGCTCTTCTTTTTCCTCGACCTTCAGAAACGCAGCGAAGAGGAGATCCAGAAACCCTCACGGGTTGCCGTACTGGTCGACACGTCGCTCAGCATGAGCCTTCCGGCAGACTGGTCTACGGGTGGGGAAGGGGCGTCCCGAACTAACGAGGTCACCAAACTGCTGGAAGGCAGCGATTGGCTTCCCTCGCTGAACCAAGAGCATGAAATCGCAATCTATCGATTTGATGAATCCCCGAAACCTCTGCAGGTCGCTCTTCTGCCCCGCAACAGTTCGGATCGCAGCGACCAACCGGCAGGCGGATCGGCAAACGCTCCTTCCATCTGGCGCGCTGCGTCCTGGGCCGCCTGGATCGGATCGCTGCTGATTGCAGCCGGAATTCTGGTGATCGCGCTAACACTCCTGGCACGCGGCCGGTCGAGAGAATCCAGCCCCAGGCAGGCTGGCTGGCTGCTGGCGGCGACGCTGACTGCAATCTGCGGTCTGATCATCTCAGGCACCGGAATCCTGAGGGGCTCCCAATTCCCACTGCGCTCTTTATGGCACTGGAAGATGCCGGCCATCGAAGATCTGGCCCAATCCGAATCGAAAGCGGACCGATCCAATTCGAAGGATCTGGCCTCCATCGACTGGAGCAGCGCACTGGCACCGGTCGGCACCCAGTCCCGCTTGGGTGACGCGATGCAGTCGATCCTCGATCAGGAACGCGGCAATCCGTTGGCAGCGATGATCCTGCTGACCGACGGTCAATCGAACGCTGGCATCAATCCCGAAGCGGCCGTGGCAGATGCCGCGCTTGCCGGAGTGCCGCTGCGCATCGTCGGCTTGGGCTCCAGCGACCTACCCAACAACGTCCGACTGGTCGACGTCGATGCTCCCAAGCGAGTCTTTCCAGGGGATCCGTTCCGGTTGACGGCGCTGCTTCAGTCGACAGGTTTTGCCGGCAAGACCCTGCAAGTGCAGCTCCGCCGCTCTCGTGGTTCCGATCGACGCGCCGAAGCTGATTTCAGCATAGTCGACGAGCTGCCAGTGGAACTGGCTGCTTCAGATTCCCTGACTCCCGTGCAGTTTGAAATCGAACCGCCAGAACTGGGAGAGTGGATCTACGAAGTCAAGTGCCTTCCACCTCCAGGAGACTCCAATCTCCAGGATGACCGACTCGATACGTCCGTCCGCGTGGTGGAACCCAAAAGTAAAGTGCTCACCATCGCCGGCGGTCCGACGCGGGAGTACCAGTTCGTGCGCAATCTGTTGTTCCGCGACAAGACTATCCAGTCGCACGTCTATCTACAGACTGGGGCTCCTGGCATGTCCCAGGAAGCCCAGGAGCTGCTCGACACCTTCCCAAGCTCCCTGCAGCAACTCGCCGAATACGACTCTATCCTGGCGTTCGATACCGATTGGATGGCGCTGAGCACGGAACAGCTGGAGGCTCTGGAGCAGTGGGTGGCCGAGCAAGCGGGAGGCCTGGTGATGATCGCAGGTCCGGTTGCTACGCCTCGCTGGGCCGGTACGGAAGGCAATGGCGATCGCCGAGCTACCATCCTGAGAGGATTATGCCCGGTCGACCTGAATGCCCGAGGCCTCCGGCTGTTGTCGCTAGGGCGGTTTGAAGCCGATACCGCGTGGCCACTGAAGATCACCGAAGATGGTGCACGTACCGACTTTCTCCAGGTGCACGAAGACCCCCAAAAAGCTCAGAACGCGTGGGACCAGTTCCGCGGTGTCTACAGCTACTTCGCCAGCTTTGACCCTAAACCAGGAGCCCAGACGCTGGCCCTGTTCACCGACCCTGCCGCCGCTCAGGACGGCAAGCTCCCTGTTTTCCTTGCCAGCCAGTTTTTCGGCGCGGGGCGCGTCGTCTTTCAAGGGAGCGGCGAAATCTGGCGACTTCGCGAACAAGGCGAAGGGCTGTTTGATACCTACTACACCAAATTGGTGCGGTGGGTCTCTCAAGGAAGGCTGCTGCGTGACAGCAACCGAGGCATTCTGCTGCTGGACAAGGAGGAGGCGATGGTCGGGGAGACGGTGAGCGTGCGAGCGATCCTCAAGGATGCTCAATTGCAACCCTGGATCCAGGCTGCAGTCGAAGCGAGGCTGGCCGATCCCAGCCAACGCACACAGACGATTCGTTTATCCCCGATGCCCGACAGCACCCAGCCAGGTGTCTACCTGGGGCAGTTCGTCATCCGACAACCAGGCAACCATACCCTGCAACTCTCCTTTGGCTCCATCTCCGAACCCGTGGTACTCAGCCAGCAGGTTGCAGGCCGCGTCCCGGCGACCGAAGTGCAAAGCCCACAGCGTAACGATCCCCTTCTCGAACTTCTGGCAGATAGAAGCTCTGGCATCTTCTTCCGTGGCACCCAGCCTGCGATCGAATCGGCCGCCTCGGGCCAGGCTCGCCTGATCGATGGCCTGAAAGCACAAGACCAGACGCAGTTTCTTCCAGGGGCTCCAGACCCAAGCTTCCAAGAACGCTGGATGCTGCTCCTCATGGCCATGATCGCCGGCTGCCTGGGCCTGGAATGGCTGCTCCGACGACTCCACCGACTTGCCTGAGCTAACAGCCTCTGGGAAAACAGCAAAACACCGAATGCATCGATCGGAAAATGGCTAGATGAACGAAAAAGACCTTGCTCTCGAAGAAAAGACGCCTGGCGAGCTATTGGCGCCACTGGTGCTGCTCCGCCGCAAGATCGCAAGCTACATCACCTGGCAGACTTTGGCTGCGATCGGACTCTGGTCGATCTCGCTCTTCTGGCTGCTCGGTTGGCTCGACTACCTCCCCACCCGCTGGGGTGCCAATGAGTCGCCCCGTTGGGCTAGGCTGCTGATGCTGATTCTCTTCCTGGGAGGTATCGCCTTTCTGGCATGGAGACTCGGTTGGAATCGTTGGCGAGTCGCGTGGTCGTTGCCTTCGCTGGCGCTAGCGATTGAAAGACGCTTTCCGGCGCTGGGTAGCCTTCTGAGCACAGCGATCCAGATTGCCGGTGGCAAACCCGATCAGGAGCCGACCGCCTTAGATGCGGCCAAAGTACGGGATGATCTGCCGGCCGTCGATCCTGCGATTCGGGATGCGATGCGCCGCACCACCCTTGCTAGAGCGATGGAAGAGGCGAAGAACATCCAGGCTTCGGATGTGCTCCGCTGGGAACCTCTCCGCTGGCAGATTACTGCCCTTTCGCTGATGACGGTCGCCAGCCTCTTTGCTGCTGCCTGGCGTCCCGCCTGGACGGGCCAATGGATCCAGCGATTTATCGGTCTGGCGAACGTTCCATGGCCTCGGCAGGTGCAGATGGCGATGGATGGAATCGACCTGGAAGTTCCAAGGTTTTCCAGCGAGACGCAGCGAACACGCTACTTGGTCCCGTTCCAGGGCAACTCCGTGGCGATCCCCAAAGGGCAGGGGGGTGTCCTCCGTCTGTCGGTGCTTCCCGAATCGAAGAAAACCCCCGAACAGTGCATGCTCCGCTATCGATTGGCCGACGGCAGTCGTGGCCGTACCATGCTCAAACGGATGCCTCCCCAAACCGGTCAAAGCCAAACCTTCACCCTGGAAGGCCCACCGGTGCATGCCATCGACGCGCCGATCGATCTGAGCGCCTTTGCTGGGGATGGTAGGCTTCTGGGCTATCGCGTCCAGGTGCTCGATAGCCTCCTGGTGCAGCAGATGCTCCTGGAAGTCAGCTACCCATCCTATCTCCAAAAGTCGGGGACCAGCTTTCTCGCCGAAACACTACGCTACCAGCCTGGCATGCGGCTGCCGCAAGGCACTCTGGTCCATCTAGTAGGTACCGCCAATCGCGATCTGGAACGAGTCGAGTTTCTGATCACTGGACGATCTCCCGATCCCACAGTCGCTACGCTGGCCGAAGGTATCAAAGAACCTGCAGCAAGGATCGAGCAGGTGCCGGGGGAAGGAAACACCTTTCGAATCCCCCTTGGTTCGATCGACCAGACGACGCGAGTCGATCTGCGGCTCTGGAGTCGCGAAGGAGTTTGCAGCGACAGAGTCCAACAGTACGTCGTGGCAGCGATCGGCGATGCGGTACCACAGGCGGAACTGCAACTGGATGGGATCGGAACGGCGATCACGGAGAATGCAATCCTGCCGCTGAAGATCAAGGCGGTCGATGACTACGGGCTGCGCGATCAATGGCTGGAAGTAGTGCAAAATGAAGACCCGCTCTGGAAAGTTCCGGTCTCCCTACCCCCAGGCGGCCAACTCGATCAATCGCTCGACCTCCGCCAAACCGCTCAGGAAGGATCTTTTCAAGCCAAAGTCGGCTCTTCGATCACAATGACCCTGGCCGCAGAAGACCACTTCGATCTGATCCCCGAGCAAAGCCATATCGGACGCGCCACTCCGGTGCAACTGGCGGTGGTGACCCCCGAAGCCCTCCTGGTCATCCTGGAGCGACGGGAACTGGCGATGCGGTCGCGCCTGGAGCTGATGCAGGGGGAGTTGGAACAGATGCAGGGGGTGCTGATTCGCATGCAGAACGCCACCGGATCACAAGCTGCCGCCCCTCAGCCAATCGACCAAACCGAAGACCAATCCGACCCTTCCGCCATGCAATCCCTTCGGCTGCAGCAAGCGACCGCTCAGGCCGAAAAATCGTACGCCGAGCTGAGTGGAGTGGGGAAGGAAATCCAGGCCATCGCGAAAGAACTCCGCAACAATCGAATCGACAGCATCGACCGCCAGCAGCGGCTGGAAGAAAAAATCGGAAAGCCGATCGATGACCTTCTCGCCGGTCCCTTCCAGAGATTGAACACCGACTTGCAGCAACTGCGCAAAGGAGGAAGCTCCGCCTGGATGGCCACAGGAGCTGCCGATGGAGCGCTGGCAGCTACCGATCAGATCCTAGCCGGTCTGGCCGAAGTCCTAAAGAACCTGGTCGATATCCAGGACTTCAATGAACTGCTGGAGATGGTCCGCGGCATGGTGGACGAGCAGAAAGAGCTTCTGGATGCCACGAAGAAGGAACAGAAGAAACGGGTGCTTGACCTGTTCAAGTGACAATCGTTGGCGATTCTTCCTCAGAACCTAATCCGACTGGGTGCAAACCCCTGCCCCTCAGCGTAAGTAAGGGGCAGTATTCAGATCGGCTCGAAAACCTCAAACTCAATACTTGTTGAAACAAGTATCAGCGAACCGAGAGCCGACGCTGGATCAGGACTCCTTGCGCAGTAGCGGTAAAGGGACATAATACTTGCAGTATCGTTTTCCATCGGTATAGAGCGTGCCCCGTGGATCTTCCACCAGGATCGTCGCACGTCGAGTGATGCGATGGACGACACCGTGGAGTCGTTTCCCTTCCATCGCAAAGGAGACGCGCGTCCCGATCCGGATCTGATAGTGCTCAATCGCTCGTTCGTGCTGCGTGGTCAACTCATGCCGATGCTCGGTATGCCCGAAGATCGACGAGGTGATCGACTGGAATCGTTTGGCCGCACAGTTGCTGTCGATCCAGACCAGCATTTCCAGCAGATGGATCAATTCGTGCTCCACCACGCGCTGCATCGCTTCCAGACGCGTAGTGCACAGCTTTCCACAGACGCGAACCTGCTCTCCCTCTTTTTGGAACGATTGGAACAGAAGGGCGGCCGACAGGGTGATTTCGTAGCGACTGCCTCCGAACTGGCCATTCTTGGAAGGCAGTAGCCATCGGGTGGTCTTGCCCCCGGCGCTGGTCATCCGGCGACTCCACCGAAAATCGATTCCTCCGCGCCTAGCCAGTTCCAGGCATCCGCCATCGAAAAACGCCGCGTCGTAAAGCTCCACCATCCGCCGCAGGTCAGAAGACTGCACCGCCTGGAAGTTCGGTTGCTTCATCGCAACCGACTTGCGAAGGACCTCCTCCCCGATCTGCTGGCGGTTGGCTTCCCAGATCGCAACTCCCTTAACCATCGCCAACCGAGTCAGATCCAGCAGCCTCTGCGGCGTCATTGGCTTGGAAGAAGGAGGAAGCATGGTGCCCGACCCTGGCAAAACAAAACGACGCACCTTCCAAGGTGGTCTCGACCATTCAAACACTCTTATTCTAACCATTTTTTCTATTGATTTACACCAAAGACAAGCATCCCCCCATGCTCGGATGGAAAGACGACTACCTTTGGGCAGCTCAGGAATTGCAATACGAATAGATGTCGCTGGCGAAGCCTCCTGTTGCAGCCAGTCCTCTACTCTTCTAGGCTAATAGTGGTGCGGGTTTCTCTCAGGAATCAGTCTTCCAGAAACCCCGCACCTTCGGTTTGCTGGCGCCGACTTGCTATGCAGCGGCGCTTCCCACCTGAATCACCCCTCTCCCTTTCGTTTCAGCAGAAAGAGAAGTGCCATGAGCCAATCGAACCAGCCGCAGGTCTCGGCCAATTCCCCTCAGGAAACCAATAGCCCTTCGCGTCGCAGTTTCCTGCAGCAGTCGGCAGTCGCCAGTGCAGTCGCTTTGCCTCTGGCAATGCGCTCGGTCCACGCCGGTGCGGACGATACGATCAAGGTCGGCCTGATCGGTTGCGGTGGTCGTGGGATGGGTGCTGCATCCAATGCCCTCGCCGCCGACCCGGGAGCTCGCCTGACCGCCATCGCCGACATGTTCGAGGACCGTCTGGAACTAGCCGAGAAAGCACTCTCCCGCCAGCTAGGCGATCGCTTCCAGATCGCCGATCGAAAATTCTTCGGCTTCGATGCCTACCAGAAGGTGATCGATTCGGGCGTCGACGTCGTCCTGCTGACCAGCCCACCCCATTTCCGGCCCCAGCACCTGGAAGCTGCAATCAAAGCAGGCAAGCACATTTTCTGCGAGAAGCCGATCGCCTGCGATCCGGCTGGTGTCCGAAAGGTTCTTGAGCTCTCCAAGCATGCCGAGGAGAAGAAGCTCAACCTCGTCTCGGGGCTCTGCTGGCGATACGATCTGGGTGTCAAAGCCACCATCGAAAAACTGCTGGATGGCGCCATCGGCGACATCGTCGCGATCCAGGAAAACTATCTCACCGGCACCCTCTGGCAGCGAGCCCGCCGCGATTCCTGGACCGATATGCACTACCAGATCTACAACTGGCTCTACTTCCGATGGCTTTCCGGCGATCACATCAACGAACAGTTCATCCACTCGCTCGATAAGTCTCTCTGGCTGCACCGCGACGAACCACCCGCCCGATGCTACGGGATGGGTGGCCGGCAGTGCCGCACAGCGGCTGAATTCGGTGACGTCTACGACCATTTCTATGTCGTCTACGAATGGGCCGACGGCACCAAGACCTTCGCCGCAACCAGACAGATGGAAGGCTGCTTCAACGAGACGGAAGATTACGTGATCGGCACCAAGGGAACCGCCAAGGTGCTGGCGCACGAGATCCAGGGCGCCAACCCCTGGAAGTACAAGTACGAAGGGCCGGGCAACCAGCCCAACATGTACGACCTCGAGCATGTCGCTCTCTTCAAAGCGATCCGCGATGGCAAACCGATCAACAACGGGAAGTACATGTCCTATAGCACCATGATGGCGATCATGGGACGCGAAGCCTGCTACTCAGGACAGGCCATCACGTGGGATCAGGCGATGAATTCCAAAATGGATCTCACCCCGCCTGCCTACGAATTCGGGCCGGCTCCTGACGTCAAAGTCCTGCAGCCAGGATCCTACAAGTTCGCCTAGAGACGATCTGAAGCCTGAGGAAATCGGTGGCCAGCGCCAAACCGGCGAAATTTTTTCGGGCAGGCAGTTTGCCTGCTCCCTGCAACAACCAACCATACCGGCTCATGTTCCTTAGAAACGTGGGCCGGTTTTTTTATCACTTGATCCAGCCATTCCGGAGGTCACAGCCACAGATTAACGAAGAAATTGGTAATCCGCTCCATGACCCTCAGCGGATCCCCCAAGACCATGTTGGCCAGAAGCGCCCACATCAGTCCAAGGACAGCAACAATCGAGTAAAGAAATCTTTTCACGGACGATGTTTTGGATGCCGCATCAACCGCCTGCACTTCTCCTCCTGCTGAGGGCAGGCCTTCTTCCGAAGGTACTGGAGCGATTGCAGATTGGGCCCACAGCGTCGCCAGTCGCGGTGCGGCTAAGGCCAACCAGAAGGTACCGGCCAACCCCACAAGAATCGCCCCGATGATCGCTCCCCAAATCGCGCTATAGACGGGCCCTGGATCGATCCAGCCATCCAGCAGGTTCTGCAGCAGGGCGACGGCGACGCAGAGGAAAACTTGCAGAGCGAAAATGCGGATAAGCCCTTTCGATGTGGAACGGGCGACCGGAGCATTCTCTTGATTCATAGTATCCTGCCTGCAGATGGCGGCGATCAGCGGGCGGAAATGGCGCGAGTGATCTTGATGTTGGCCAAAATTCGGAACGCCATTTCCGCTCCGTTATATAGATATGTTCGTCAGTATTCCGCGCTGGGCTCGTACTTGTACTGAGCATCGCGGTACTCGTACTCCTACCCGATTCAATCCTCCGATACCCCGGTGGTACGTTGGATCAATCGAGTCAACATCGATCCGATTCGTTTCAACTGAGATTTGCTAAATTGGTTCACCTCCTCAGCAATCGCATCGCAGACGCGCAGCACAGCGTGAATTGAAGCGCATTCGAGAGCGGAGCCTCGTGCAATCTCAAAAAACCGATTCATATCCAAGAGGTTTTGTTTACCGTTGCCCTGGGCAATATTCCGTCGACTCCAAGATCCGACGCTACGCTGCCCATCCCGACCTCGAAGTCTATCTATCGAACCCCGATGCCATCGGAGGTCGCCCAGTAACCGCCTCGGGCATGATCGCAAAGCAATTCGCTACCG
>JBIINB010000197.1:0-6585 GCA_044337705.1 Pirellulaceae bacterium
AACGATTTCCAAAGCGAATGCGACATGGATCAGATCCTCAGCACCACTGGTGTCGATGCATTAGCCGGGAGACGCGGGAGCGGCGGGTCCATCCTGCCTGGGATCATGTGATCGCCAGACCGCTCCTCGTTACCCGAAATCCTTCCGGGTTCGTTTCCCTAGGGGTTGTTATCGATGGGAAGGTAGGTAGAACTTGCGGGTTTTTATCGTTAAACCACGAAAACCGGCTCTTTCGATCCCAACGATCGTAGCTAGCATTCGTTCCAGATCCCTATCGGCCTGGGTTTCCTTGCCAAATCCCGCTACCGAAAGCACGCCAAAAGGAGATTCGACCGCCATGCCCCAAACGCTCGACTCTTCCCAGCAGACGCTTCGAGACAGGTTGCGTTCCCAGATGCCGGTCTGCCGGCAATGGGTCTACATGGACCATGCAGCAGTCGGTCCATTAACTGCTGCGGCTCACGAAGCGATAGACCAGTGGTCGCGCCAGGCGCTCGAAGCAGGGGATGTCTGCTGGCCCCAGTGGTCAGCCGGGGCTGTTCGACTGCGGCAGCAGGGGGCCCAATTGCTGAATGTCCCGGTCGACGAGGTTTTCCTTATTCCAAATACATCAACCGGAATCAGTATGTTGGCCGAAGGCTGGCGCTGGCATCCTGGGGAATCGGTGGTCCTGGCCAGCAACGAGTTTTCCAGCAACCGACTTCCATGGGAACATCTGAAGCGACGAGGGGTGGAGGTTCGTCTGGTGGAAGCCCCAGAAAATGGGGAGATATCCATCGAATCGATCCTTCAGATGATCGACTCCACGACGCGCTGGGTGGCGATCAGCTGGGTTGGTTTCCTCAGCGGCTATCGCATCGATCTGGGACGACTGTGCGCGGGGGTCCACGCTCGAGGCGCACTGCTGATGGTCGATGCGATTCAGGGTCTGGGAGTCTATCCGCTGGATGTAGCCCAGATACCGATCGATTTCCTGGCAGCCGACGGTCATAAGTGGATGCTTGGCCCGGAAGGCATTGGCCTGGCCAGCATTCGGATGAACTGCCTGGACCGACTGGATCCGGTGCTGGTCGGTTGGGGAAGTGTCGAGCCATCGGGGCAATTCTCTGCGACCGAGTGCCGCTGGAAACCCAACGCATCGCGATTGGAACCCGGTTCGGCTAACCATGTCGGCATCCTGGGCCTATCCGCCAGCCTGCAGGTTCTGATGGCAGCCGGGGCAGCCGGACTGGAAGCCTGCATCCTGGCTCATCGGCAGGAATTCATCGAGCTTCTCCGACGGCTATCGAGAGATCGCCCACAGTGGCAGCTTTCCTGGTGGGATCCTTCCGAGGCAGCAAGTCAGTCGGGAATCGTGTCGGTGAGCATGGCGATCGACCCGGTCCGGATGCGAAAACACTTGCTGGAATCAGGTGTCGTGACTTCGGTCCGAGGAAGCCGACTCCGGTTCAGCCTGCACGCCTATCACACATCCGATGAATTACGGCGCGTGGTGGAGGCGATGGTGGATGCGGTATAATTCGTCCGAACCAGTGGCCATCCGTAGGCTTTCCCTTGCTTCCGCTACGGGTTGGAATGGAAACGTCGTCCGATATGACTTTCAACCGGTGCGTTCGCCATGAATCTTGAAGTCGACTTCGGCGAGCAAACCTCTGGCTCCGCAACTGGGGAGCCTTGGTGGATGAAGTGGCCTGCCTGGCTGCTGTGTCTTTTTGGCGGAATTGGCCTGCTGTTCATCCCGATCGACCTGCGAGGCTGTCTGGATCTGTCCAAAAGACGGAGCGAAACGGAGGGGACCGTTTCCGACATGGTCGCCGAGGAACAGTTCGACTGGTCGCGCCCGGAGAGGGTTGTCGCGTGGGTACGCCAGCGTCAGGCCGAGTCGCTTCTTTTTCCCTGGATCGTGACGGGCACTGTAGGAGGCATCTTGTCGGCGTCCATGATCGCCAGTGGAATCGGTCTGATGCGTATAAGCTCCTGGGGATATCTTCTAAGTCGATGGACCTGCCTGATCGCGTTGCCCTGGGAATGTTTTGTCGGTTGGGTAGGCTGGCAGGCGATGTGGACCGACGCGCCGCGAATCGCCGCCACCCTGGGGTCCAAAGTTCCAGATGCGAAAATTCCGCCACCGGAGCAGTTGTTGCCGATCATTCGAAGCAGCAGCCTGGTCCTGGTTGCGATCTGGACCGCACTGGTACTGCTGTTTTTCGCAACTCTTTTCCTCTCGATTGGAAGACCTTCTGCCGGGAGTTCAAAGTGATGAAGCCAAAGACAACGAGTCGCATGGTGTCGGCCGGTAAATCTCCTGGTCGGATCGGTGTCTACACAGGCTCCTTCGACCCGGTCACACTGGGGCATTTGCACATTATCGACCGAGCCCGTCGACTGTTCGACCAACTGGTGGTTGGTGTCGGTGTCAACGCCGCCAAGGAATCGACCTTCACAACCGAAGAGAGGGTGAACCTTTTGGAGAAGGTAACGCGGTCTTGGCCCGAGGTGCGCGTGGCCGCCTTTGATGGTCTGGCAGTCGATTTCGTCCGTCAACTGGGCGCGGCCACCATGGTACGCGGGCTACGACCTCTGACGGATGTCGCAGGGGAGTTCACCATGATGATGGCCAATCGAAGGCTGGCCGAGGAAATAGACACCGTCTTTCTGATGGCCGACGAGGAGTACGCCCACGTCTCCAGCTCCCTGATCAAGCAGATTGCGGCGATGAGCGACGGAACGGCGCTGGAAAAATTCCTCCCCAAAGCCGTCATCGCACCGTTGATGTCCAAGTTAAAACCCACCGTCGCTGCGAAACGCCGCTGACATTCTAACGCTTATTGGAATATCAAGTGACCCTGGAACAGGATGCTGACGATCCGACGCCCAGACCGCTGACGCGGCGGGAAGACCCGAACACCGGTCCCAGTTGGGTTCGCGGTAGCTCCTGTTGGCTTTGGGATGGCGATGGTCGCAGGTACCTGGATCTGGTCGCCTCCTACGGCAGCCTTCTTTGGGGACACGCGCATCCCAAACTGGTGGCCGCCGCGCAGCAGCAATCCGCGCTGCTTCCCCATCTGACCGGAATGGCTACAGAACTACGAAGGAGTTTGTGCGCCAAGCTTGCAGCCCTGCATCCGATGGCAAATGGCGATGCCGCAAGTTCATTGCCCTGCAAGGCGTGGCTGGTCACCACCGGGGCCCGGGCCGTCGAACTTGCGATGAAACTGGCTCTCCACCGCAAGCCAGGCCGAATCCTTCACTTCGATCGGGGGTTTCACGGTCGATCAATCGCCACCGGCGCGATCAGCGACACGCGATGGCTAAAGCAGCTTCCAAGGGTTCCCCACGGATCGATCCCCTTTCCCGATTGCCGTCGATGTGCCTGGGGACACCAAGTCAACGATTGCCAGACCGCCGACTGCCTGAAGTCCTGGGTGACGGCCAATGAACCGCTTCTTGCCGATGTGTCGGCAGTCATCGTCGAACCGATTCCAGGAGCAAAGGGATATCTGACCGCCGCCGACTCTCTGTTTCGCGACCTGCGGCGACTGGCCAACCAGCGTGGGTGGTGGTTGATCGCCGATGAAGTGCAGACCGGCCTGGGACGGACCGGCAACCTTCTGACCAGCCAAGCTCAGGGCTGGACCCCTGATCTGATCTGCGTCGGCAAGAGCCTCGGGGGAGGGATCGTACCGATCGCCGCGGTGATAGGTCCTGCTGAATCGATGGATGAACTACCTGCCGGAGTTGAGTCGGAGACATTTGGGGGTGGTCCCCTGGCCTGTCGCGTCGCTCTGGCAGTCTTGGAATTGCTGGAAGAAACACCCTGGAAGGCCTGGGCCGAGGCAACCGGGACTCAGGTACGCGCGGTGATGGCAGAAGCAGCCAAAACACTTCCCTTTCCGACATCGATGGAAGGAATGGGGGCCTTTGGAGTTCTGGAAGTGCAAGAGCAATCGATCGAGCGTTCCAGAGAACTGACATGGCAACTGGCCTGCGAGGCGCGCCATTCTGGGGTCCTATTCCACTGGTCGGGCCCTGGCGGCAATCGACTGGTGGCGCTTCCGCCGCTGGTCACCCCTCCACATGCCTGGGAATGGATGCTGGAACGACTTCAAAAGGCATGGCAGAGGCCAAGCTGGAACCCCTATCGGGCCAATCAGCGGCACTAGCCGAAGAGGGCTTAGGAGCGTACATTGTTGAATTCGCGATCGGAGCCAGGAGCCTTCCCATGTTCGGACAGACTTTCGAATACCACGATCTTGCAGTCGTGGCTCTGTTGGTGATCCTGGAAGGTGTGCTTTCGATCGACAACGCACTGGTGCTTGGCCTCTTGGCCAAACGACTGCCACCTCACCAGCGGCAGCGAGCCCTCATGTATGGTCTGGTGGGGGCATTCGTTTTTCGCGTCATCGCCATCATCTTCGCCCAACTGTTGCTGGGCATTGAAGTCGTCAAGCTGATCGGTGGTGGCTACCTCCTGTTCGTCGCTGGAAAGTATTTTCTGGAACAGTGGTTCGGAACGGCGGAAGAGCAAATCGTCCTTGGGGACGAGGAGCAACCGGTGCTGGTGCACGCGGACGACGGAAGTCCTTTGTCGGCGAAGGAAGAAGAAGAAGAACTGGAAGCGCGCATCCCAGTTCCAGCGCCGGAACTGGAAGTCGTCAACGGGTCGGCAGGACGCCCTGGCAATGGCAGTGCTAGGGCTTTCGCGAAATTCTGGCCAACGGTGGTGGTGATCGAACTGACTGATATCGCCTTCGCTGTCGATTCGATCCTGGCAGCCATCGCGCTGGTTGGTCCCAAGGAAGACGACACACCAGGGCTTCACCCCAAGTTGTGGGTGGTTGTCCTGGGTGGCATGCTCGGAGTCCTCCTGATGCGAGTAGCCGCAGCTATCTTCATCAGGTTGCTCGAAAAATTCCCACGCTTTGAGACTTCAGCCTACCTGCTGGTATCGGTGATTGGACTGAAACTGGTCGCCGACTGGTGGTTCAATGAAATCGGCGAGGAACATCCGGTACTGGATTTCCACTCGCTGACCAGCCCGGCCTTCTGGGTCTTCTGGGTCACCATGCTGTTGTGCTTTCTGGTCGGATTCATTCCCAAAGCTAGGCGGCAGACTTCTCATGAATGATCCTGCGTCTTTGGATCACTCCCGATCGACGGTTAGACTGTTACACTCGGCCGGCACCGGTTCGGAACACTCCCTGAAGCCCGGATCTTCCCCGGGTAATCCCAATCCACTTTCCTGGGTTTGATCTGATGAAGGTTTTGATTGTCGGCAATGGTGGACGCGAGCATGCACTCGCCTGGAAAATCTCGCAAAGCTCGAGAGTCGATCGGATTTTTGTCGCCCCAGGCAATGCGGGAACCGCGCTGGAAGCCGAGAACGTTGCGATCTCATCGACCGACGTTGCCGCACTGATTGCGCTGGCCAAAAAGGAAAAGATCGGCCTGACGGTTGTCGGGCCCGAGGCGCCGCTGGCGCTGGGAATTGTCGACGCCTTTCAGAAGGAAGGGCTTCGAATTTTTGGTCCCAGCCAAGCCGCAGCCCAATTGGAAAGCAGCAAGGTCTTCTGCAAGAACCTGCTGCGACAGGCTGATATCCCCACCGCCGACTTCCAGGTTTTTCGCGACGCAGACAGCGCGATGCGCTATATCAAAGCCCGCTATCCCAACGAACGGGATCGGGCTCCGGTCGTCGTCAAAGCCGATGGACTGGCATCGGGCAAAGGAGTCATTGTCTGCTCCCGACGTCAGGATGCGCTCGATGCCATCGATCGTATTGCCCGACGGGAGGAATTCGGTAAGGCAGGCCGACAGATGGTGATCGAGGAACGGCTGGAGGGCCCCGAAGCCAGCGTCCTTGCCATCACCGACGGCAAAACGATTCTGACACTTCCACCCTGCCAGGACCACAAGGCAGCGTTCGATGGAGACACCGGGCCAAACACCGGCGGCATGGGGGCCTACTGCCCGACGCCGATCGTCGATAGCGAGCTTCTGGAGTCGATCGAGGAACGGATTCTGGTACCCACCATCCACACGATGAAGCGGAACCGCAAGCCATTCAAAGGGGTCCTCTACGCCGGACTGATGCTCACATCGGCCGGCCCCAAGACGCTGGAATTCAACGTACGACTGGGTGACCCCGAATGCCAGCCGCTTCTGATGCGTCTGCAAAGCGACCTGATGGATATTTTGGAGGCAACCGTCGACGGTTGCCTCGATTCAATCGAAGATCCTGTATGGGATCCCCGTCCGGCGCTTTGCGTTGTCGTCGCCAGCGAAGGATACCCGGGAGACTACGAAAAAGGGAAAGAGATCACCGGGCTGGAGGCCGCCGGGCAGGTCGAAGACGTCAAGGTATTCCATGCGGGTACCCGGCTGGAGGATGGCCGAGTGCTGACCGACGGCGGTCGCGTTCTTGGAGTGACCGCTCTTGGGGCTACGATCTCTGCAGCCAAGCTACAGGCTTACACCGCCGTCCAGAAGGTGCGCTGGCCAGGTGCCTGGTGCCGCAAGGATATCAGCGACCGTGCCCTACAAGTCAGCTCGTCCGGTGGCGGCAACTGAGAAGACGCCAGCCGG
>JBIINB010000198.1:0-6579 GCA_044337705.1 Pirellulaceae bacterium
CCCCTCGTCCGCCAGCCACACCCACCACGAAGGCGCCTCGGATGTAATGCGGGATGATCGCCACCCCTTCCGCTTCGCGCAGGAGATTCTCCGGAATGCGCGTCGACGTGCCGCCGGCCAACTCCTGTACCACCAGCGCCGCTTCCACCACCACCCCCTGCTCACTGGCCGTCGGTCCCTGAAGGATGGGAGCCAGTGGCGTCTGTGCAACCACCGCTTGGACGCCACCGATGGCAAGCACCGACGCCGTCATCGTCGACAAACACAATCCTCTTGCGCCCGACCATCCCGAACGATGCGACATGCTGGGAGTCCTTTCCCGTAAGTTTTTGTGCCCGATGTGCGGCAAGTTTAGCAGACGATCAGATTTCCACCAACATCGATCCGATTGCTTGCAAAAGGCTCAGCCTCCCATCCCTTTGCGATCGAACCATTGGGGATGCTTGTCTGCCAGCCGCTGCAGGATCGCCGCCACCCTCTGCCGCTCGGTAGGCCGAAACCGATGGAATGGTTCAGCGAGAAAGTCGTCGCATATCCCCATCAGGCTGGCAGCGCACTTGGTCCCCTTGATGAAGCGGGATGCGTACTTGCCGATGGCGTAGATCTCCTGAAGATCTTGAATCGCTCCCTGCACCGCAGGCAACTGGTCTTTCTGTCCGCTTTGAAACAGCTGGTAGAGCGTTTGAAACAGCCGGGGAACCAGGTTCGCGCCCCCGGCCACGCCGCCATCCCCACCAAGCTCCATCGCCCGCAGCGTCATCGCTTCCGGCCCCATCAAAACCGACCAGTCGGGGCGTACCGCATCGCGTACCGCAATCGCTTTCTGGAAATAGTCGAGATCACCGCTGGAATCCTTCAGCCCCACGATCTTGGGGAGTTGAGCCAATCGCTGCAGACTCTCTGGTTCGAACCAGACCTTGGTCAGCGATGGCATGTTGTAGAGCATCAGCGGCAGAGGCAGTTCCTCCACCAGTCGCTCCACGTAGTCAATCAGTTCGGTCTGCCCGCAGGGAAAATAGTAGGGCGTCGACAGGACCACCGCTGCTGCCCCTTGGTCGGCCGCATGCCGAGCCAGATGCAACGACTCCACGATCGAAGTGTCGGTGATACCGACCAAAAAAGGAACGCGCGCCGCGATCCTTCTGGCGGATTGTTCGATCAGGTCGCGTCGAAGCCGATAACTGAGACTGGGTGCCTCCCCGGTTGTCCCCAGCAGGAAAATTCCGTCCACGCCACCCTCGATCAAATGCTCGATCAACCGTCCCAATCCGGCTTGGTCGAGCGAATCGCGATCCTTCAAGGGAGAGATCATCGGCGGGATCACACCGCAGAAAAGACGTTCCATCATGCAGTCGCCTTCTTGTACAAAATCGCTTGTTCCGACCATCTTAGATGCCCGAGTCATCCAGTTGGTCCAACAGCCGATCGAGGGCCGCCTCATCGTCGTCATCCAGTTCATCGGACTCACGCGAATCCGACTGCGGCAAGGGGGTGGAGGCAACCTGTGGCAGAGTCCTGGACTGAGCCGCATCGGGAGTCGAGATTCTAACTTCCTTTAGAATGTTTCCGTCAGGCGGGCGCATCGGCAGCGATACGACGGCAGTGTTCCAGGAAGTGCACAACGATCGCAACGCCTCCACCAAGGGTTCGGGCGACCAATCGATCAGCGAAAACAGATGGATCCTGCGCGGGCTGGACATCGGCGCTGGCGCGTCACGAACCAGGGAAACCGGAGCTTGATCGGGAAGGCGACTGAGCAGCTCTCCGGGAATGGTCAGGCGATCCAGATGCCGAGCCACTTCCTGGGGAGCCAGCCAGGTCACCAGTGCGCAGCTTCCCAGGATCCCCTGTAGGCAAAGTTGATCGGTCCCACCCGGCTCGATGCTCTCCAGAGCCTGCACCATCGAAAGATCGATCCCCTTGGCCATCAACAGCGGCTCAATCAACCGCTCCTCTACCTTCGACTCCTGGCCGGAGGTGCGGGTGTGCTGCGCGATCAGGACGGGAAGACGGGTGGCCATGTTGCAATTCAAACCAGTCGTAAAGCGTGAAAAACATCTCGCGCACATTGCCTCCCCAATGCCTCTTCAACTCGGCATATCGGGGCGATGCGATCCAGGAATCGGCCAATTCGGGATCCTCCCGCAGCAACCATCGGACCAATTGATCGGCGTACTGCAGATTCTGGCGGGTGTCCCACAGGATGGGAAGGCCGCGAATCGGCTGATGCGAGGAGGCCAGCAGCATGCAGTCCCGCACTGCCGCTCGCCGCAAAACCCGCCATCGCTCCCAGCTGCGCAGACGCTCCCAACCATCCACCACAACCAACCGCTGCCGATCCCAGTCGCAGCCAGCCGCAAGAAACTGCCGCCGCGATGATGGACCATCGATCGTCCACCATTGTAACCGAAGAGCCTGCTCCATCGCATGCGGAAACACCCACACCGTCCGCTCGATCGTCCCGACTCGATCACCACCTGGCTCCTCCCTTGGTGGCGGTTGCACCAGCGCGTGCAGGAGGGAGCTTTTGCCGCTGCCATGAGGACCGATCACCGCAACACGCCGGCGCTCCACCAACTGGCGAGCTAGAGACTCCAAAGTCTGTGGCGGGGTCAACCAGTAAGGTATCATCCCGGGTGCGATGAACCGCGTCGAAAAAGGATTGGAGCGGAACGCAAGATTGCTGTTCATGGCCACCGATATCCTGTGGCGGGACCATGCCGCCAGACGACGATCATTCCTCGCGTGTCAAAGCACCCAGGTAGAAAGGTTCTTGAGCGGCCCATTGCTGGCCATCGGTAAAGAAAGCCCGCACCCTCACGCACCAACGAATCTTAAGAATGGTTCCCTCGTAAGTCCAAGGAGAAGCCGGCAACTGAAGCGCCCGGCGCTGTGGTTGTCGCCAGTCCAACTCCTGCAACGAAGGAGGCGTGATCCGCTGAAACCAATGCACCCCCAAATCCTCGCCACCCTTGCCTTCGGTGTACCACACCACCGAAATCTCCAACGCGGAAAGCTCCGATAGCACGGGGCGTCCCAGCCAAACATCGAACTCGATCTGATCGAGCGGCTCATAGCGCGGCTGAAGACCGGCCAGACGAATCATGATGTCGCTGGAGCCGGAGGTCGGTAACCGGCTGGAAAGACCACCACGGGGAACTTTCGGCAAAACGAGGGCCACCGGTTCGCTTCTCCTTGCACCACTAAACTCCAACGCACCGCGTTATGCTCGCTCTGAAACGAATGCATCACGTCGGTCGGCATCTGGAATTGGAAGTCGAGTTCAAGCGGACTTCCGTAGTCGATTCGACACCTTCCATGCTCCCCGACAGGCATCTGAAATATCACCTGCCGCTCCAGACGCACGTCGGTCCCTTGATGATA
This sequence comes from Pirellulaceae bacterium, assembly GCA_044337705.1. Classification (GTDB taxonomy): domain Bacteria; phylum Planctomycetota; class Planctomycetia; order Pirellulales; family Pirellulaceae; genus JBEISR01. The sequence goes on from JBIINB010000198.1 coordinate 3,385, forward strand.
AGTCGCCTCCTCCTCACAGACCAGAGCGATCTCGAGTTTTCTCAGAGCTAGCCTTCCAAACTGAGCGACGGCAAGGCGGTAGCTGTGGCCAGGGATCAACGGCAGCTGGTCGATCTCCAGGGTGGTTCGGCCGATCCCTGAAGCGCGTCGAAAAAGCCGAAAAAACCAACGGCTGGTGACGAAGGCGACCAGCAGAAACAAAGGCAGTACGGCCACCAACCCCCACCCCGGTTTGGAGCGGAAGCTGCTGAGGGCCACCGCCGTCAGCACTGCAGTCAGCAGATTCCAGGAAAGACTGAATAGACTGCTGAGCAGCAACGGCCCCAGGTCGCCTGGGTTGCCAGGCAATCGATACTTCAGCCGCACACCCGGACTATCGGTGTAGGGTTGGAGTGCCGGAATCCCAGGAGGATGCTCGGCAGGCCGACCATTCCATCTGTCCCCCAGTTTTTTGGCCCGGTGCGTCAGCGTCTCCCGATGCTCGACGCTCATCGCCACCTTCAGCACTCGATAAAGAAACCCAGTACCCCCGATGATGACCATCGAAAGGGAAGCCAGCACCATCACCCAGAATCCAAACCCGACCCGAAACGCACTGGTCTCCGGAGAGAAAAGCTGCCAGGCAACCACCACCCCCAGGATCAGCGTGCCCACCAGGCATACCAAACCATAGAAAGCCGCCTCGCCGACGGTTCCCACGAACCACCAGCCAGCCATTCGCTGATTCTGTTTTTTTCCCCAAAGCCGGATCCAGGACTTCATCCGTGGTGTTCCTCTACCTCCCCGGAACCCGAAGCGGTATCCCCGTCAGCCTCCTCGGCACGACGTGCAACTGTACCAACAACCAAAAACCAGATCATCCGCCCCCCTCTTGGCATCGATCGATGGCGCGATCAGCGGCAAAAGCCTCCTCGACGCACCAGCGATCTACCGGTTGTCGTCGATGAAGATTCCCCAAGCGCCCGGCGACCGATGGGCAAAGATCTCCGCTGCCAGCGGGTACTCTCTCCCAGGTTGTACCATCGCCGCCCCGTGACTCCCAGACCTTCCGCGGAGTCCGTGGTATCGATCCGCCCGCGCCGGGATGGTTGAAATTTCTCGAATGATCGATTGCAATAGGGCTTCGTTCTCAACGTCTCGAGAACCACTGCACAGCATTTTTTGCAAAGGTTCCTCTGCCATGCCTCCTGTCAAATTGTTGACGATGCTGATGCTGACCATGCTGGGGACGCTTCTGGCATCCTTTCAGGTGCAAGCTGAGGAAGCAGCACCGAAGAAAATCGTCTTGGTGGCGGGCCGACCTTCGCATCCACCCCGAATGCATGAGTTCAACGCCGGGGTCCAACTGCTGGCCAAATGCCTTGAAACCATCCCCTCCGTTCAGCCAGTGGTGGTTCTCAATGGCTGGCCCAAGGACGAATCGGTCTTCGAAGACGCCTCGGCCATCGTCTTCTATATGGACGGTGGAGCAGGTCATGAGGTGGTGCAGGAGGGTGACCGGCGCATGAAGATGGTCGACACATGGGTCGACGCAGGAGTCGGTATCGGCTGCATGCACTATGGTGTTGAAGTCGTTTCCGAACAGGCCGGCAAGCCATTCAAAAAATGGATCGGTGGGCATTACGAACATATGTTCTCCTGCAACCCGATCTGGGAGCCCCGATTTGAGGCATTTCCCGATCACCCGATTTCCCGAGGTGTCCGGCCCTTCTCGGTTCAGGACGAATGGTATTTCAACATGCGATTCCTAGGCGGCATCCCGGGGGGCAAGGCCGAAACGATCGAAGGGACAATCTTCACGCCGATCCTCGTGGCCGGCCCTTCGGACGATGTGCGCGATGGACCCTACGTCTACCCCAAAGGTCCCTACCCCCACATTGAAGCTAGCAATGGGAGAGCCGAGGCAATGATGTGGGCAGTCGAGCGACCAGATGGTGGCCGCGGATTTGGCTTCACTGGAGGCCACTTCCACGACAACTGGGGAAATGATCAATTCCGCAAGGTGGTGCTCAACGCCTTGCTGTGGATCGCCAAGGCAGAAGTCCCCAGCGACGGTGTCGACTCCAAGGTCACACCCGATCAACTGAACGCCAACCTCGACCCCAAGGGGCGCTGATCGACTGGAAAGATCTGCGGAACGCTGGTGACCAGCGGGCGGAAATGGCGCGAGTGATCTTTACTTCGGGGGAAAATCGGAACGCCATTTCTGCTCCGTTGCATCGCTTTGTTCGTCAGGATTCCGCGCTGGGTTCGTACTCGTACTCAGCATCGCGGTACTCGTACTCGATTTGATCCTCAGATACCCCGCTGGTTCGTTGGATCAGACGAGTCAACATCGATACGATTCGTTTCAAGTTAGATTTACCAATTTGGTTCGAATCATAGTCAATCGCATCGCAAACCCGCAGGACATCATGAATTGCGGCGCGTTCAAGGGCCGATCCCCGAGCAATCTCGAAAAACCGATTCTTGTCCTTGAGGCTCTGTTTCCCGTTGCCCTCAGCAATGTTCCGCGGAATCGATTGAGCAGCGCGAAGCCATTGGTCGCGAGCTTGACGATTTGTCCCGCCGAGGGATTTTGCGATTTTGTACGAGAACGCAACATACTCGATCGAGAGCCGATAAACGTCAAGTCGTTCATGATCGAAAACTGGTTCAGTCATCAGCGATCCTTTCGAGTACAAGTACCGTTGCACTGAGTACGAGTACGACTATCCTGACGAACACCTTTTATCCAGTCGGGACTCTTCATCCTGAATGGTGCAGAGCATCCCAAATGTTCTATCGTCACGGTACTCCCGTCATCGCTCTCAGTCCGCCTCGGCATACGGCACTCGAATTAAAGATCGAATGCCGCCAGGCAGATGGCAGCATCCAAGGAACTTGCGAAGGCTGAACAGCACGAGCACGAGCACGAGCACGAGCACGAGCACGAGCACGAGCACGAGCACGAGCACGAGCACGAGCACGAGTAGCAACGGTCTTGAATCGAGTGGCTGAGATTGTTCAAAGAACATTTTGAACGTCCCTTTTCGGCAACCGGCCGACTCAGCTGGACTCCTCAGGGGCTTTGCCCCCGAACCCCCAGGATTTTCAGGCATAAGCTCTGGAAGTCATCTTTCCCTTCGGCACATTTTTCGGTTTAATTGCAGCGCAGGGCGAACGGGCGAAGGCTCTGTGGGGACACAACCATCG
>JBIINB010000082.1:0-20852 GCA_044337705.1 Pirellulaceae bacterium
CGGAGGAAGTTTCCATGCGACGTTTTCTTTTCGGCCTGGCGATCGCCACGATCACCGCAACTGCGCCGATGACCGCGATGGCGGGGGATCGCGAAATTGCCGACGCCATTGTCACCTCGCTCAAGCAGAAGCAGACCGAAGGATCCCTCAAGGGATTCGACATCGATCTGACTGTCAATCAGGGTCAGGTGATCCTGTCGGGCAAGGTGGGATCGGAAGACCAATTGGCGATGGTGCTGGCGACCGCACGATCCGTGACGGACGTCAAGGAAGTGGTCAACCAGATGAAGGTGACGACTGCCACGACGCTGCAGCCAGCACAGGATTTGGCCCTTCAGATGGCCACTCCCCCAGCAATCCCTGCTCCAGTCTCGCCAGCCGTCAAGCCGGCGTCGACCAGTGAAGGGGATGTCGGCGGTGCCATCCAGACGGCTGCTGCCAAACCGACCGCTTCGGCGGGCGATGCCGAAATCACAGACCAAATCATCGACAAGCTGACAGCCGAAAAAAGTGCAGGGGCCCTCAGCAAGTTCGACCTGGACGTCTCTACTGTTGGTGGCGAAGTCTGGGCCCGCGGCTGGGTGGTCAATCCACAGCACAAGCAGAAGATCCTCCAAGCGATTCAATCGACCTCTGGAGTTCAGCGGGTGATCGATGACATCTCGATCGTCCCGGCAAGCCGCGTGCAGGCTGCCAGCAGCATGGTTCCACAGGATGGTGGAATTCCAGGGGTCGCAGTTCCAGGCGTGGCGATCCCTGGGGTGGAAGCCCCGATCGCTGCACCAAGAGCCTTCGCGCCAAGCACCATCGGCACCCCGGTCGGCACGTCGCCGGTCGCAGGAGTCGGCGGGCCCGTAGGTGGCATGGTCGGTCAGCCTGGCCCCGTGCCGATGGCTTCCGGACCTTCTTACGGTGGTGGCGTACCCCGCTACGACCAGCCGAACATGCCCAGCTACGCTTGGCCTAGCTACGCTGCGTACCCCAACTACGCAGCGGTGACCTATCCCAAGCAGTACTCAGCGACCGCTTGGCCTTACATCGGCCCCTTCTACCCATATCCGCAGGTGCCGCTGGGATGGCGCCGCGTGAGCCTCGAATGGGATGACGGGCTGTGGTACCTGGACTTCTCCAGCAAGCCCTCCTACTGATCCGATCAGACAGCAGGAATCGACGATCATCACAAACCTTCCCCGCTCGAAACGGGGAAGGTTTTTTCATAGGGACCACAGCTTTGCCCCCCACCCAATCCAACGCGCAAGTGGCGGCCGACCTATGGTGGTCGGGAGTCCGGGCGGTGCAAGCCGATGAAGCGATCGCCGGCTGCCTTAACTGGCAAGCCGACCGACTGTGCATTCGGGGGATCGAACAGCCGGTACGATTTGCTGATCACCAGCAGGTGCTGGTGGTTGGAGGGGGCAAAGCGGCCGCCTGGCTTGGCCACGCTCTCTGGCTGTCGTTCCAGCGACAGACCCACTGCCCTTGGAAAATGTCCGGCTGGCTGAACGTCCCCCAGGAGAGCTTCCCAGAACAAGACTCTGGACCGATCCATTTGCATGCCGCTCGCCCCGCCGGTAGGAATGAACCGACCCATGAGGCGATGGCAGGAACAGCGCGGATACGGCAGATGCTCCATAGGGCACCTGCGAAAACTCTCTGCATCTGCCTTTTGACCGGAGGTGGGTCGGCGCTCCTGGTCGATCCGATCCCCGGAATCTCCCTGGAAGAGAAGCTGCAGGTCACGCAGATGCTCAGTCGTCGTGGAGCCAACATCCACCAACTGAATGCGGTCCGTACGGCGCTCAGCCGCGTCAAGGGTGGCGGACTGCTCCTCCAGGCACCTGACCGGCGGTGGATCACGCTGGCCATTTCGGATGTGCTCGACGACCACCTTCCCACCCTCGCTTCCGGTCCTACCATCCCTCGCCCTTGCGATTGGCGAGAAAAGGCCATGGCGGTGCTCGCAGAAATGGAACGGTCGGGGGAACCATGGCCGAAAGGTGTAGCCAAGGCTACAGAAAAATGGGCTGAGTTCCTGCAGATACCCTCGTCCGAAACAAAGACGGATTCTTCGATCCAGTCGGATTATGTTGTTCTGGCCAACAACCAGATGGCTCTCCAAGCCGCCTCCCGCCATGCAGAGCGATTGGCTATTCGGGCTGACGTCCTTCCGACCGACCCCTACGAAGGAGACTGGCGATCAGTGGCTCACAGCCTAGTCGATCGCTGGATCGAGCTCCACGACCACAAAGAAGCTGGGACTCCCCGTTGCATTCTCTCCGGCGGGGAACCGACTGTGGCGATCCCCCAACACAGCCTCGGTAAGGGGGGCCGCAACCAGCAATTGGCGCTGGGTGTGCTCTGTCGGCTGTTGGAACTTGGCCGCACCGATCTGCTGCGACGGAGCACGTTTCTCAGCGCAGGAACCGATGGGGAAGATGGCCCAACCGATGCAGCAGGCGCTTGGATCGATCAGTCGACTTGGACGGCGGCGCAGCAGTTGGGACTCGACCCCTTCGCATTTCTCGACCGCTGCGATGCCCATTCCTTCTTCGCTCAGGTTGGAACGCTGTTCCGTACTGGTCCAACCCGCACCAATGTCTGCGATCTCAGGATTGCTCTCTGCGCTACTCAATCACACCAGTCTTGACCGCCCAGACCGCTGCGGCCGTTCGGTCGGGAGCATTCAGCTTGCGCAGGATATTCTGTACATGCTCCTTGACCGTCTCGACGCTGATATTCAGGGACATGCCGATCTCTTTATTGCTCAAACCAAGTGCGATATGCCGCAGCACCTGCCGCTCTCGATTGGTCAGAGGCATTTCCCGGTATTCCCCCCCCCGCTCCTTTTTTCTCTCCATGGTCGTCTGCACTTCATGGAAAACACTCGTCTCAGGCGCGAGCTCAAATCTCGCGGCCCTCCGAATCGCATCCAGAAGTTCGCTTGGGGCAGATCCCTTGAGTACGTAATCGGCGGCACCCTTGGTGACCGCGCGAGCGATATAGGTGGGGTTATTGTAGGTGGAAATCATGACAACCGGCAGCTTTTCATGTTTCCTGCGAAGCGTTTCTAGAATTGACAACCCGTCTTCGTCCCGCATCCGAACGTCGATCAATGCCACATCAGGTTTCAACTCATCCACCATCCGGAGAAAATCTTCCCCGTTGCCAGCGCTCCCAACCAACTCGATTTCCGTCCCCTTGGCAATGGCTGCCAAGCCCTGGCGCACCACCTCATGATCATCAACAAATACCACCCGGATCGACATCGGACCCCTCCTTCTTTGATTCCCAAATGCTCCCCAGTCACTTCACTAAAAAGCGCGGGGCCCACAAGGAGAAATGCGAGAAAACCACCCCCGCACTTCGCCCCCTGACTTAAGGGATTTCTTTTCCAGCCCGCCCCGCAGAACCTGCCGAAGGGTAGACGATTTCCCACCCAGGTGGCTAGAGTGTAACCCAAAAATAATCCCCCAAAAAGGGTTGAATCCTGTTTTTCGCTATTTTTATCAACAGACAATGCACTAATTTATTGTCCGATAAATCCTCAAATGGACTATGAATCCCCCGGAAAACTGATGGACTCACCCAAGTTGGCCATGTGACTTCCGCCCTTATGTTTTTTTCGGATTCTAGCGACTGGGCTGTTTTTTCTTGTCTCAATCCGTCGACTTTTTGGAGGCGCTGTCGCTTTTTTGCGACGTATGTTTGCTGAGGAATCGTTGGGTTGGTTCCACTACCATCGGTCTCTTGGAGGGAGCCAACGGTGTCCACAGTTCGTCCTCGCCACTTGCAATGGATTGGAAGACTGCCAAAGCCATTGGCGGCTTGGGTCGAGGCAGCGTTGACTACGGGGTGGAACATCCAATTCACTTCGCACTGGAACTCCAGCATCCAGGCATCATCCTTTCCCCACACCCACCAAGTCAGCGAATCGGCGGCGGTATTTTCCCTCGATCCCAAGACACTCCAAGCGCCTCAGGACCTGCAACTCGCTAAGACTCGCTGGCCGAAGTTTGCGGCGGTCCACATCGCGCACCACTCGCAACGTCAAGCGATCTTAGGCCTTTCCCTTCCGGTGCTGGAAAGCCCGGAGCAACTGGGGGATTGGCTGAAGAAATTGGCCCTGAATGCCTCTGCCCCTTCCATTTCCACGCATCCTGAAGACAAACAGTCGTCCGGGGGAACTGGCAACAGCGAGCTGTTCTGGGGGGATCACCCCGCCATGGAGGAGCTTCGTCAGAAGATCGCTTCAGTGGCTGCCTCTCGCGTCCCCGTCCTGATTGTTGGTGAAAACGGGACAGGCAAGACCCTACTGGCTCGTTCCCTTCACCGGCAATCTCCGCGCCATGCCGATCCGTTCGTGGAAGTAGCATGTGGAGCACTCACCGAAGCGTTGCTGGAGAGCGAGCTTTTTGGGCATGAGGCGGGTGCATTCACCGGGGCAGTAGCCGCTCGCAAGGGACGCTTTGAACAGGCTGACCGTGGCACGCTGTTTCTCGATGAAATCGCCACGGCATCCCCTGCGATGCAGGTGAAGCTTCTGCGAGTGCTGCAAGATCTCCAATTTGAACGGGTCGGTGGAGGGCAGACGCGTCAAGTCGACGTGCGGATGGTCTTTGCCACGAACGACGACTTGGCGCTTTCGGTTCGCCAGGGGCGGTTTCGCGAAGATCTCTTTTATCGGATCCATGTGGTTCCCATCACAGTTCCAAGTCTGTGGCAACGACGCGACGACATTCCAGGGATGGCTGAGTTCTTTCTGCAGCGATTTGCCATGGAACACAGACGCCAGATCGATGGCTTCCAGGAAGATGCCATCGATGCCATGACTTCCTATCGTTGGCCCGGCAATATTCGGGAACTACGCAATGCGATCGAACGAGCTGTGTTGCTGGCACGGCGTCCTCGGATCGCCGCAAGCGACCTGAACCTTGGTGACTTCGGTTCCATTGGCGCGACGGTCGCGCCCACCCTGCTTTCACCTCCTTCCCCTCGACTCGACCCCTCCCATTCCCTCAAGGAAGCTCTGGCTGTGCCGGAGCGTCAGCTGATTCTCAATGCCCTTCGCGAACATGATGGAAACCGTGTCGCCACCGCGCTGTCGCTTGGCATCAACCGAGCTACGCTCTACAAAAAGATGAAACGACTGGGGATTCCAGCTACCGAAGGGGACGGATGTGAATAACGAAGGGAACTGGAAAGCACATCGACAATTCGCATGGGTTGTCGTCGGACTGCTGGTTCCTGTTGCCCTGCTGAATTATCTCGATCGGCAGATGCTGGCATCGATGAAAGGGTCGGTGATCGCCGATGTCCCGGGGATCGACCAACAAGCCAAATGGGGCATGATCCTGGCTCTCTTCAAATGGGTCTATGCCTTGCTCAGTCCGCTTGGTGGATGGATTGCAGATCGCTACAGCAAACGCTGGGTCGTGGGACTCAGCCTGCTCGCCTGGTCCCTGGTCACCTGGGGGACCGGCCATGTGCAGTCCTACAATCAGTTGCTGGCTGCCCGCGCCATGATGGGCATCAGCGAGGCGTTCTACATCCCGACGGCCCTGGCTCTGATCAGCGAGTATCATCCCACAGCAACCCGCTCCCGGGCTGTCGGATTGCACCAGATGGGCATCTACCTGGGGGTGATCCTGGGTGGCTTCAGTGGTTACATCGCCGAGAAGCCGGATCTGGGATGGCGATGGGCATTTCAGTCGTGCGGATGGATCGGGATCGCCTACGCGCTACCGCTGGTCTGGCTACTGGGGCTCCACCCCGCACCAAGCTTCCAGAAGGAACATTCCACCCGGAATTCGTCCCTTGCGCGAGGCCTCCTTTCCAACAGGAATTTCTGGCTGCTGGTGACCTACTTCACCTTGCCCGCAATCGCTGGCTGGGTAGTGAGAGACTGGATGCCGGCGATCCTTAAAGAGTCTTTCCAGATCGGCCAAGGAAAAGCGGGAGTCTCGGCTACCGTCTACTGGCAGGTCGCGGCTATCGCTGGCGCGATCGTTGGAGGTTGGCTCGCTGATCGTTGGATGCGACATTCTCCAAGGGGCAGGATCTGGGTGAGCGCTTTGGGAATGAGCCTTATCGTGCCGGCCATGTTTGGAGTCGGCTTTTCGCCAACTGTCGGCTCCCTAACCATGGCCGTTGCTTTCCTGTGTCTCTTTGGCATCGGATGGGGGTTCTTCGATTGCAACAACATGCCGATCCTCTGTCAGATCGCTCCCAAGCATCAGCGTGCCACGGGATACGGCATCATGAATCTGGTCAGCATCAGTTGCGGAGGTGTGGCAGACTGGGGCTTCGGGCTGTTGCAGGACTGGCATGTTCCACTCTGGGGCATCTTTTCGGCATTTGCCAGCCTCGCGGTTGTTTCGGTCGCACTGGTTCTGGCCATTCGCCCGACGCTTCAGGACGGGGATGAGTGATCGCTGCTATCCCGACGCCTCCCCAGCCGTTGTTGATCAGGGAGCCGGCATCCATCCCGACGGAAGGACTCGGGCATAGGCAAAGACGACACATCCTACCAGTGCCGCCAAGGCGATGCTGTGCCAGAAAACGTAACGCAGGATCTGGCCCTCCTCACCTTGATGTCCCGTCGCAACAGAAGCCACCACCAGACTCTGAGCATCGATCATCTTCCCCATCACGCCGCCCGTCGTATTGGCAGCTGCCGTAAGAATTGGATTGAGCCCCAGTTGTTCGGCTGTGATGCGTTGAAGCCCTCCAAAAAGAACGTTCGATGAGGTGTCGCTACCGGTCAGAGCCACCCCTAGCCATCCGAGCAGCGCACTGAAAAATGGAAAGAGAACGCCGGTCGATGCAAAGGCCAGTCCCATCGTGGCATCCAGCCCTGCAGCCTTTGTCACGAACCCGAGGGCCAGCATGGCTGCAATCGTCAGCAGGGAGATGCGGACTCGGCGCAAGGTTCCACAATAAATCTGGATCAGTCGGCGAGGCCCGAAGCCCAGACAGAGACCACTGACCAGTGCAGCCAACAGAAGGCCGGTCCCCGTTGCGGCCAACCACTCCACTTTGAAGATCGCCGGCTCAGCCATCGGCTTAGAAACCACAGGCGGGACGCGGATCACCGCTTCGTGCAAACGCCATACAGGGATCTCGAACTTGCTGATACGGGCCAGAACGCTCGGCGACTCCCGGCCCACTCCCTGAATCCACTGCTTGAACTGCGGTGTCCCCCAGACAAAAACGAAAAGCGTCATCCAAGCCCATGGCATCCAGGCTCGAAGGACCGCAGTTGCCGAGTCAGGCTCTGTATCGGCGAACCCATCTTTCTCTGATTCCCACTCAAATCGCCATGCCTTTGCCGGCTTCCAGAACTGCAGGAGCACCACCAGAGAGGCGATCGATGCGATCGCACCGGCCACATCAACCAACCAAGGTCCATGAAAATTGCTCACAAGAAACTGAACCAACGCAAAGCTGCCTCCCGAAACCAGGCATGCCGGCCACACTTCCAAGGCCCCTCGAGCTCCCGCCATCACCCAGACCAACCAGAAAGGGACCACCAGCGAAAAAACTGGCAAGATACGTCCGGCGGCAGCGCTGAGTTGCTCCAGAGGAAGTCCAGTGACGGCAGCCAGTGCGATCAGAGGTGTCCCTAAGGCTCCAAAGGCAACGGGAGCGGTATTGCCCAAGAGGGATAGCCCGGCCGCCTCCAGAGGTCGAAAGCCAATCCCGATCAACATGGCGGCCGAAATGGCGACGGGAGTCCCGAAACCAGCTGCCCCTTCAATGAAGGCACCAAAGCTGAATGCGATCAACAGGACTTGGATTCGCCGATCCGATGCCAACGACGCGATCGATCGCTTGACCAACTGGAAGTCCCCTGATGCCACCGTCAAATCAAAAAGAAAAATGGCGTTCAGAACAATCCAACCGATTGGCAACAGCCCATACAGGGCGCCGTGAAGAGCCGCCATGGCCGCCAGGTCGAACGGCATCTGGTAAATGGCTACCGCCACACCGATGGCGACTAGCAGTCCCAACAAGGCGGCGATGTGAGCCTTAATCCGGGTGAAACCAAGCAACCCCAGAAGAACTACCACCGGAAGACTGGCAACCAATGCAGACAACAGGAGGCTGCCGCCAACCGGCATATAGACCTGGTGCCATGAACGCATCGGCGAATCCTTAACGCTGGAACGAAACGAAACCATTCCAAACTTTTACGGCGACACCAATCCATGACGTAAAGCCGCCCCCGTGCGATGGCCCATGGATCGAACCCAATGGCTTCGACTCTTCCACCTAGGGTTACCCCTGACTGTAGATTCCTCGGGACCTAGTTCAGTCTGTTCACTCACAGTCAGTCGAATCAAGATGCGACGGCTTGTGAATCGACCAAGCTCCGTAAAAAGGACTCCGCAGAAAGTTCGCTCCCATCACCAACCCCGCCTCTTCACACCAGGCCCTCATGTCTGAAAACGGCTCGGGAAAATCGCTCTCCCAGATATGCGAGACGACCTTCTCGATCTCCGACGCAGGCAATTCCATCCACCCCTCGATTTCCGATTGGATTCGGCGGAGAAAGGCATCACGCGTCTCTCCTGCAGCACGGAACACGTCGCTCCAGTACCAATGCCCACCTGGCACCATCTTCCCGGCCAGTTGCTTCACCATCGATGGCTTTTGGGAGGTGGGAAGATGATGGAGTGCATAATGAGTGAACACTACATCAAAGGAAGCATCCGCCAATCGCTCCACCTCCGACTCCATGCTGCCAACCACCCAGTCAGATCTGGCACCCTCCGGCCAGCTCGTTTCACGAGCCACCTGCCGCGCCTGCTCAATCGCATGGTCTGACAAATCGATACCGACGTAGTGGCTTACCGACTGACCAGATAGACACCGACGGGCCATCCAGCCATTTCCACATCCAAGATCCAGAACACGCAGCGGACGATGCAGTCTGCGCAGTTGATCTGAGACCCCCGTCTGGATCTCATGGTGCATCATCCAATTACGATCAATGATCGTGCTGTAAGCATCCCAATTGCGAAACAGTGGATGGGCGATCGATGGATCGGTCATTCGGATCGAGCTCCAAGGAGTTGCTGTGACGCGACCTCCCGCGTCTTCCCGAATCGTTCCGAACGAATGTCACTTGCTGCGATCTGCTTTGGCGATGACCTTCTTCGCGCAGCGGCGACTGCTCCACAACCACCCCATTCCCATCACTAGCAACATCGCAAGGGTCGGCCAAATGCCATGGGCCGGTTCGAACGTGTAATGCAGTACCGAATGAGGAGCGGCCTGGGTCACTCCGTGGCCTGGATGCGCGATTGCTTGGCTGACGAAGCCCGATCCGATCGTCCATCCCACACAGGCCATGCAACGCGAAAACATTCCAGACTCTCCTGCCTATCGGCCTCTTGATAGCCCCCGACCTCTGCCCCATCCCAATCGGACTCCTGGTCCAGCAGCAAGACAACTCGTGGCGAAAGTCTATCAGGTAGCAACCAACCTGCTCAAGATAGGCCCCGTTCCAATCGTCCCATGTCAGCTGCCACCGCCCGCTGCGAACCAGGTGCCGGCAAAACGCAGCATGAATCGGTGGAAAGAGAAAATCGAGAGCTCCAGTCCACTCCGTTGAAAACAACATGCACAGATACGATGACGCCGCCATCCCGTCGGGCCGACTCTTCAGGGGTGGCTTCATTGGCCTCGCTTCCTTGGTCTAGCGACCTAGTAGGCGTCGACGCGAAGAAAGCCAAAGGCCCAGAGGATAGGGATCAAGATGCCTGAGGCGATCCCGTGGAGATCATCTTGGCCAAAGCCTCCGTCGGAATTGGAATCCCTTTCAGAATCCCTTCCACGGCGATGTTGAGCCCCACTAGTCCCTGGAAGCGGCAAACAATCATTCGGTTCCGCCGCGCCTTGAGCAATTCACACATGAGAACCAGTCGGGTGCCGGGGAGTACCGGATCGCGGAAGCGAACTTCCTCCAGACCACCAAACCCAACCATGCCTTCACCGAGAAGGTCGTATTTGTGAGCGAAATAGCTGCACAGCTGCGCCACCGCTTCCAGCATCACAACCCCCGGCATCAGAGGCATTCCGGGCATGTGGCCTCTCACCCAAAATTCGTCGTGCGTGACATCCTTGAACCCGGCACAACGAAATTTCTCGCAGTCTTCAAAGATCACCGCCGTCAGCTGCTCCATCTCGAAGCGCTGAGCGTTGTGCCGACGAATTTCGTCAATGTCCGCGACAATGTTGCCGAAATCCAGCGTATTTGGATCGACGATGTAGTCTTTGCCTGGCGCTGTCATCTTCCACTTTCGCGTTCAGCGTCCATCGATGGAACATCATTGGAAAACAACATCAGGAAACTCTCAGAACCAGAAACCCCTTAGGCCATGGCTGGCAAGGGAATTTCAGGACAGTTGGTAAGCATCTACCAGGAGATGCAAACCGCTCCGCCAAAATGCTGTCTTCCTCAATCCGCTTAGGTTCGGATCTTCTTACGCTTGGCCTTCCGAGCCTTACTGTTAGCGGGTCGCTGGCCGTGATTGGCCTTTTTCAATTTCCGGTGTGGCTTGACCATGGTCTCTTCCCATTCTGGATCGTTCGCTCGCCCGGACTATAAATCCAAGGCAAACTTTGAAATTACAAAGGACAAAAGATTAGCAGTAGTTCGCCCGTTCGGCTAGGCAGACTTGAACTGTTGGCGAGGAAATCTCGCCCACCACCCCTTCAGGCGATCTACAAATGCACGATTCGCGAGGCTTGTTGACACTTCCCCGATAACCTGCAGCTGTTAGCCAGCTTTTCCATTCGTGCCACCCACCAATTACGCGAAAACAACCTCGAAGGGGGGGTGTCTTTATTCAATTGGTGCCATCCACCAATTTCACCCCCGGAAAAAAGTTTCCCGATGCCTGCTCAAGCTAAGACTCCCCGCAAACACTAGTGGCTCATACCAACCACCCGATGCGGCTGTTAGGGAAGGCTTCATCGTCGAAAGAATGAACTTCGCTTCTCCAGGAGAAGGCTAGCTGTTCGCTGCGGCAAGCATCTGCCCAGCGCGCCGCATCGCCCCCACCACGGGCTCTTCTATAACCACGGGGATCGCACCAGGCTGCTGCAAATGCCTCAATAGAAGTTGCCGGTACTCTGAATACCGCACCAGCAAACCTCCCGCCATCAGCAGGTGATATTGCTGGCATCCCAGTTGCAATGCCAGAGATCGCGCCAACTTCGCCAGGGCCATCGCCCCCTGACCGATCACCTTGCTGGCCAGTTCGTCCCCATCGGTAGCTTGATCGAATACCAAAGCCGCGAGCACAGCCACTTGCTGCCGCGGCATGGCGTAGAGTTTCGAGATCCAATCGCGAGGCTCAGTAACCCCCCAATGTCGATTGAAGGCATCGACCAACCCAGTCGGTGGCCCCACTTGGTCGACTGCCTGAGTTGCCAATCTCAGACCTTCGCATGCGATACTGTAACCGCTACCTTCGTCACCGATCCAAGGCCCCCACCCACCTGCATTGCATCGTACTCCCTGGCGAGTCAATGCGAATGCATTCGACCCGGTTCCCGCTAGGACGGCAATACGAGGCAGGGCGTCGAATGGCCGTAACCAAAAGGAAGTGCCATCCGATCCAACCTCGATCCCTGCCGCATCCAAAATCAGCTCCACGTCACCGCAGACGTCCAACCGCTTGGCCAGTTGCTGACTGCCAGCCCAGGCTCTGACCGCTCGCTGTTCCTCCGGTCGCCCCGCCCCGGCTAGCCCCAGGCAAAGAGCGTCCAAAGGCCTCCTTGGCAATCCAGCACTCCCGAAAGCTGCCTCGATCGCGCCCATCAGGTTCTGGCACGCCAACTCCATCCCTTCGACTCGTGGATTGCTGCCACCCGATCGGCCCACCCCTAGCCGATGGAGTCGCAGTCCCCCGCTAGGTTCCAGCTCCATTGTTGCCAACCACGCGCGGGTATTACTGCCACCGCCATCGATGCCCAGGATCAAAGAATCACCATCCATCACCTGTTGCTCCCTGTACTGCAACGCGCAGCATCCCCTTGGATATTCCAACCGCAAGCCGATGAGGCGGATTCGCTAGGCGATCACGCATCCGATATCGCTCGGCGTAGATGCCCGCCTGCATCCTTCAGCCGTCGTCGAGCCATCTCGGGGGACAGATTGGCCCGCGCTGCGACAATGGCAGTTTTCACCTCGCCATCACACCGATCCAAAAGTTCTTCTGCTTTCTCACTATCTACCGCCCCCAACTGCTGGATCATTCGAATGCTTCGCGCCCTGAGCTTCTGGTTGGAAGGCTTCAGATCAACCATCCAGTGGCCGAACGTCTTGCCTAGTTGCACCATGCTGGCAGTTGTGAACATGTTGAGTACCATTTTGGTGGCGGTACCCGATTTCAGACGAGTCGATCCGCTGAGGATTTCCGGTCCCACATCCAAAACCACCATCTCATCGACCAGCGGCTCCATGGGACTCTCGCGATTGCAGGCGATGCCGATCGTACAAGCCCCCTGCTGTCTAGCCCAATGCAGGGCGCCCAGCACATAAGGTGTGCGACCGCTGGTCGCAATCCCTACCACCACATCGGCAGCACCCAAATTCAATGCATTCAGATCGGATGCCCCCTGTTCCGTCGAATCCTCAGCCCCCTCGATCGCTCGCGTCAATGCATCCCTCCCACCGGCGATCACTCCGACTACCATCGCTGGATCGGTCCGAAAGGTCGGGGGACACTCGGAAGCATCCAACACCCCCAATCGCCCAGACGTCCCAGCACCTATGTAAACCAACCTACCCCCTTTCGACAACCGCTCGGCAATCCGCTCGATACACCTCGCAATCACCTCCTGCATCGCCTCCACCGCTTCAACCACCAGATGATCCTGTCGGTTCATCAGCCGAACAATCTCCAAGGGGCTCATCGCATCCAGTCGCTCCGAATCTGGATTCGACTCTTCTGTCTTCAGTTTCCCCAGCCCCGACGAATCGATCACGATGCATCTTCCTGTCGATCAAGATTCCTACGGAATAGTGCAAGGGAGTTCTTCAACTTGAGACCGCTCCATGAATCACCCCGGTTTCTTGCCGGTACGGTCTATTGTGATCGGATCCTCCCGATCCCGGTAGGTCGACTCGATCTCCCGAAGCCAGGATGCCTTCCGACAACCCCACGCACCCCCCAAGGCCGCTTCGACCTGACTACGCCAGGGGGAATTGAATGGATGTAGCGATCAAAGCGAAGATGAGGCCCCCCGCGATTGGAGTTGATTGTTTTTCAGTCGCCGTCGCCCAGCGGACCTCGCCTGGTATGCATAAAGTTCATCACACGGACGCGACTTTCACTTCCCCTCCGGCTGGCGGGCCCCTTCGATGCTTTCGCTTCTCCCCAAGCCCTCCTTGACCACCATCGCGGGAATTGGCGCCCTTTGCTTCGGGCCCTATGCAGTTCAGGAAACACAGACCGGTCGCGATCTGTGGAACTGGGCAACCAAACAGGCTCGGCTTTCCCTCGCCGGCGACTCCAATTCGCTCCGCGAACGCGATGCGCCAATCGACACGCCTCCCGGTCAGTTCGTGTCGACCACCCCCTTCGGCACCCCCTCTCCAACCACTCCAGTTGGCCGCCAACGAAGCGAGCCATCAAGCCCAGCACCTCAAGAGTCTCAGGCGACTCCAGGCCCCGCGACGATCGATCTGCGCGCTTGGCTAAGATGGGATCTGCCTAGAGGCTACCTCCTGTGGCAACATCCGAATGCGGCGATCGTTCCGACCGAACGCAACCTGATCGGCTATCGCATCCCTTTCACCACGGGATTCCAGCCACAGGACCTTACCGGCACATTGACTTACTATTACGATGCCAAAGAACAACTGCAAAGGATGGAGCTATCGGCAGCTTCCGGAAACCCCTGGCCAATGACCCAGTGGCTTCTGCCCCAATTCCATCTTCAGCCCATCATCTCTCTGGATCCCAACGTCCGCCTGGCAACGCTGAAAAGTCGCGACAAAACCCAAAGCCTAATGGCAGTCGCAACCGGCAAGGCCCCTTCCGGTAGCCCACCACACGAACTCTTCCTGGAACTCAATCGGTCCACCGACCTTGGGCTTGGCTTCTATTCCAGCCAACTCCTACAGCCAGCAGGCAATCCATAAGACGGCAAGTGCCCGTGTGATGCGCTCATGCACAGGCGCTATCGCTTGATGACGATCGCATGCCCATTGAGATTGTGCAAAACGAGGCGATCCTGCTCGATCATCTGTTCTTCGACATACCGAGTGATACCCGAGCACCCTCGAAAACCATAGTCGTCATAAACAATGATCGCCCCAGGCACCAAGCGATCCCAGATCCAGTCGACAATATCTTTCGCTGACTCATAAACGTCGACGTCGATGTGAACGAATCGGAACTTCTGATGCTTGACAGCATCACCTGTTGCGTCAGGAAAAATACCCTGAAGAATCTCGACGTTATCGACTCGCAACTGCTCTTCCAACAGCCGTTCCACCATCGCTCGGTCCGTGTCCGCATGCTCTCCTCCTTTATAATAGGAGTCTTTTTGCCCTGCTTTGACAACGCCTGTGAATGTGTCGCACAGATAGACCTTATCCTTGATTCCACATCGCTTCGCCTGCTTTGCGATCAAGCCACCCGTTCCGCCACGCCACACTCCAATCTCAATGATGCTTCCGCTCCCCAACTTGGCGCTCTGCTCAATCAGCTTCCAAAGTTCATAACAGCGGAACTTGTCGACCAGTGTGGAACTGCTGATTTTGGCGTAGGTATCCAGAAACTCCTTGTCTTTATTCCAGGGACTGTAGCTGGCCCGTGGCAGAACCTGTTCGTATTCCTCGGGGGCCTTGGCCTCAACCGCCGCAGCAGTAGGGGTCGACTTGCGAGAAATCTCGACTCCGCAAAGGTTGGCGATTTTCTTGATCGATTGAATCAAAAATTGCATGAATAGACTCGTCGCTGAATTCCTAAAATGGTCAAGCTGCATTTGGTTCCAGAGCGAACCGATGAGTCCCTCTTCCGTCGATCGAATCCAGAGCGGCTGGGGAGGGAATTGCACTTCCCACGGATCCTGGAGTTTGACGCAAAGAAGATCTTACCCCTTCGAGTGTAACCGAAATGCCGCAGTGTCCAAATATTCCAATGCGGAAACTCCGTTTTCTTCCGATGGCAACTGAGCACGATGATCTGTGATGGACAAACCAGACTTCAGAACAATCGACCGACCCGAAAAATCCGAAGCCACTCGGGGGAAACTCATCCTTCCCGGTCGACCAGTGATGTCGCTAGATCGAGTGGGATGGCAGGCTGGCGCAAAGCTCTTCGCACTCTCCTACCGAGTCTTGCATCCTCCCCAAACCATGCAACCCAGCGGCCCTCCGCACGATGACTTCCATCATGGACTACCTTCGGTACGTATCCAGATAGCAGCAGTTCTCCTTCCGGGTGCAACCTCCCCACTCGAAAGGATGGCACGCACTCCATCCTGAATGAGGGTGGTTGTCACATGAGCGAACGGGAGCTGTTCGGTCGACTCCCATCGGTCTTCTCGCGCATGATAGACCAGCATGTCGTCGCAGAACCCCGGGTGTTGCGATGGGGGCTGAAAGCCGACGTGAGATCCATCATCCCCACCCAAAATCCCCCACGCCCCATCTCCTATAGCGAGTGCTGGTGACGGGGCGGCAACCACCGGTCTAGGCAAAGGCGAGATGGGGCGCCAGCCGTTGTGGATGTCGTATCGATAGGCTTCTTTGCGGTAAGTGCGGATCGGATTACCCCGGCTGTCGGGATCAAGCGATGCACCACTGAAGAGAAAAAAACCACTGGTGTCGGTTGCGATCACCGGCAGAATGACTCCGGGGCCTGGCAGGTCCTCAAGCCGCTCCCATCCGGCATCTTGCTTCTCCGGCCTCCATCGCCAAAGCTCTCCGGATGCCTTGGTCGCCATCGGATCCTCGGCTCCGCCCACCAAGTAGACGGCATCCCCAATAGCACATGCTGCAGCATAGGCCAGTGGTCGGGGAAGATGAACCAAGGGCCGGGCTATCGAGGACCAAGTCCAATCCCCACTCAACCTTTGGCCATCCAATCTCCATGCGGTCGTTAGATGCCGATCCGCATCACAGCCACCCAACCACAACCAGTCGCCCCGCCACGAAATGGAAACGCCATAGGCCGAAGGATGGTCCATCGCTCTGGGCATCTGCCACCGGCCACTGCTCAGATCCAAACACCAAAGTCGATCGGTCCAAACTTTCTTCCCTCCAGCCCACGGCATCCCGTCCGGGAAATTCGCTCCACCTCCCACCAACAATCGGTCGCCAAACAGCCCAACAAACGGTCCCGCCACTCCCGTCGCATCTGGCAGATCGGGCAATCGTTGCCAAGATGGATTTCCAGGATTCTGCTGAGCCGTTGCAGCGCGATGCAGAGCTAGCGCGCAACCAGCACTCAGCCCCCAACGGATCATTTGCCGGCGAGATCCTTGGCAATCCACTTCCAATGCACCTCGGTACGATTTCTGTTCGAGCCCAAGAATTTTCCAGAGACACAATCCCGAATCAGGC
This sequence comes from Pirellulaceae bacterium, assembly GCA_044337705.1. Classification (GTDB taxonomy): domain Bacteria; phylum Planctomycetota; class Planctomycetia; order Pirellulales; family Pirellulaceae; genus JBEISR01. The sequence goes on from JBIINB010000082.1 coordinate 16,589, forward strand.
TCCCACCCCCCGCTTCAGCTAATCCCTTCCATCCTAAACTCCTATCCGAGATTCGTTCCTTGTTTACGCTGCGGGTTAGGATGCGACAGGTTTTCAGATAGAAACAAAGCTCGATCTGGCCAACGAATCCTAATCTGACCTGCCGCCCTCAGGTAGCCACCCATGCCAAACGGTGGTTTGGCTTCCGGGTGACGTCATATCAGCTTGTCCACCATCTGGCAGCCGCTCCCCCTGGTAGCCACCGCTGCCAAGCGGTGGTTTGGCTTCGAGCAACGTCATAACAGCTTATCCACCATCTGGCGATGGTGGCTACGAGAAGATGGTTTGGCGTCGAGCGATGTCATGTCAGCTTGTCCACCATCTGGCGATGGTGGCTACGAGAAGATGGTTTGGCTTCCGGATCACGTCATACCAGCTCATCCACCATCTGGCGATGGTGGCTACGAGAAGGTGGTTTGACTTCGGGTGGCGACATAACAACGCGTCTACCGTCAGGTACGCGCTCTATCGCCGCAACGCGTCCAGCGCCTCATCAATCAACCCCTGCACCGACGGAGCGTCCGGCGCTTCGGCAATCAACCGCACGATCGGCTCGGTATTGCTGGCCCTAAGCAACAGCCACCGATCCTTCCACGCCAACCTCACCCCATCCGTTTCCGTCAAGGAATCCGGCCGCAGTCGCTCCTTCAAGCGCTGGATCGAATGCGAAAGCTCCTCCGCCGTCATCGTCGTCTTGGACTTGATCATCTGCGGCTGGGGAAAGTCGCTGAGCAGACTGGAAAGCGGACGCTGCTCGGCAGCCAGCAGATCTAGCACCATCGCGATTCCAAGGAAGCTATCGCGAGTCCAACCAATGCGCGGATCGATCGGCCCTCCATTCCCTTCGCCTCCAAACACCGCATGGCTCTGCCGGATCAGATCAACCACATGGGCTTCGCCGACCGAACTGCGAAGGCACTGGACACCGTGACCTGCAGCGATCGCTTCATTGACCGAACTGCTGGCGCCATTGATCACCACCGTGCCCGGCTGCTGGCTGAGCCGCCTGGCGATGCAGAGACTGAGCGTCCACTCCTCGCCAATGTAACGCCCCCGCTCGTCCAAAATTGCCAACCTGTCGGCATCTGGATCCTGCACAAAACCGATATCGTAAGGCGCCTGTTCCATGACGGCCGTGACGCTTCGCAAGTTCTCAGCCAACGGCTCGGGCGGATGCTCAAATTCCCCATCGGGCTGGTCCCCGAGCACTTTCACGCGACACCCCAGCGACTCCAGCAACCGTCGACCAAGGCAACTTCCGGCACCATGGTTGCTGTCGAGCAAAACGGAAAACGCTCGTTGCCGAATGGCAGCTACGTCGACAATCTTCAAAAGCGATTCCAGATGGGCAGCATGTGGATCTTCGACTACTTCCACGCGCCCCAGCCGATCGTAGGGAACCCAGGCCGTCTCCCGCCGAAGGTACGCTTCTTTGACCCCAGCACCGTCGCTGGCTGGAATCACTCGCCCTTCGGAGTTAAAGAGCTTGATTCCGTTGTACTCCGACGGATTGTGACTGGCCGAGATCTGAATTCCACCCACCGCCTTCCAGTGTCGAATCGCTACCCCAACCGTCGGTGTCGCCGTCACATCGCAGTCGAGAACCAGCCGACCACTGGCCACCAGCGTCGCCTTCACCGCGTCGCTCAAATACTTCCCGCTGGCTCGACCATCGCGGGCTACCACGACGGGGCCCTCCGGCAGCTTGCTGGCATACGCTGCGATGTAATCGACAGCGACTGCAGGATGAAGCGACTGTCCCACGATCCCTCGAAGACCGCTGACACTGATGATCAGAGAAGACATGACCAGACCACCACTTCCAAGTGCTTTCCGAGAGTCGACGGAGTGACACAAAAATTTTTCTATGTGCCACAGGAGATGAGGATTTCTATCTTACTTCAACACAAACCTTAGACCATGCTGGCGGAATTCGATTTCGCCATTACCACCCCCGCAAAAAGGCAGGTGCCGCCGTGTTGGATCTTCGACCTTCTGGGCAATATGAAGCCATTGGCGTAAACTCAGGGAATTGAACGCAAACGCATTGCAACGTCCAAAAAAGGGCTGCCACACTATGAATTCCCCATCTGCATCGGGGTCCATTCCTCCCTCCGACGACTCCATTTCCAACTGGCTGAAAATCGCGGAAACTGCCAGCCTGGAAAAGAAGATCACTGCGGGGGCCATGGAAAATATTCGACAGTGGCTGACGCAGCCTCGCTATCAGGCCTACCGAACGATCCTCGGTGAACATCTGGAAGGTGGCCGCTGGAAGGAATTGGATGACGCGTTTTGGACTGTTATTCCGTTTGGAACCGGCGGTCGGCGCGGCCGCATGTACCCGATCGGATCCAACGCCATCAACGACCGGACCATCGGTGAGAGCGCTCAGGGACTGGCGGAATATGTCCTGGAAAAAGTTTCCGAACGTCCCCTGCGATGCGCGATCGCGTACGACACCAGGCATCGGTCGCGACATTTCGCCGAACTTTGTGCGTCGATTCTGGTAGCCAACGGATTTACCGTCTATTTCCTCGACGACTACCGCGCCACCCCACAACTGTCTCAAGCGGTCCGGATGTTCCGATGCCATTGCGGCATCATGGTCACCGCCAGCCACAATCCTCCCAGCGACAATGCGGTCAAGGTCTACTGGTCGACCGGTGGCCAGATCGTCCCGCCTGATGATGCGGCCATCATCGATCGCGTCATGCAGGTGAATGAAATTCAAACGGTCGACTTCGCCCAAGCCTGCGCCGATGGCAAGGTCATGATGGTGACCGACCAGGTAGATTCTGCCTATCTGAAGGCCGCCGGCGAGTTTGCACTCCCTGGCTCTCGCAAGCTCAAGCTGCTCTATTCTCCTCTCCATGGCGTCGGCTCATTCGCCGTCCCTCCGTTGCTTCGACAAGCCGGGTTCGAGCAGATGGAAATGTTCGGCCCGCACGCTGAACCCAATGGAGACTTCCCCAACGTCCCCGGCCACGTCAGCAATCCCGAAAACCCTCCAGTTTTCGGAGCGATGATCGAACATGCGAAGAAACAGGGACACCAGTTGATTCTGGCAACCGATCCGGATTGCGATCGCATGGGCTGCGCCGCTCCGGAGACTCTCGATACCTCTGGCCCATGGCGAATTTTCAACGGCAACGAGATCGGCGCTCTGCTGGCCGATTTTATCCTGCGGAAGTTCAAGGAACTTGGAAAGCTGACCCGCGGCTCTTACGTGATCAAAACGCTGGTGACAACCGATCTGACTAGAAAGATCGCCGAAGCGTACCACGCTCGCTGCGAAGGCAACATCCACGTCGGCTTCAAATGGATCGCTCAACTGATCGATTCCCAAGGCCCCGATTCCTTCGTCTTCGGTACCGAGGAATCGCATGGCTACCTAGTCGGGCAGTACGCACGGGATAAAGATGGAGCGGTCGCCTGCCTGCTGATGGCTCAACTGGCAGCAGAACTCGCAGCCGACGGAAAATCGCTCTGCGACCAACTCGATTCGCTCCACCGACAGCATGGCGTCCACCTGGAAGATCTTCTGAATGTCCAGATGGAAGGGAGCGAAGGGATGGAGCAGATGAAGAAGGTGATGGCTGCCTTTCGAGCCTTCCCGCCCAAGCAACTGGGCGACTCCCCGGTCCTCGAGATGAAAGACTATCAGTCGCTGCAGACGCTGAATCTGGCCAGCCGCCAATCGCACTCGCTGGACGCCCCCAAGTCGAATATGGTGATGCTGGATCTGGGGGGTTCCGGAAACGCGGTGGCCGTGCGGCCCAGCGGCACCGAGCCGAAGGTGAAGTTTTATTTCTTCGGGGTTCTACCACCTTCGCATGCTGATCTGGCCACCGACCGCCAACAACTCAGGAACCGCATCGATTCCTGGAAGCAGTCGCTGAAGGACTATATTCAGCAGGTGATTCAAGGGTAATGTGGCCGCCGCTGCCAAGCGGTAGTTTGGCTTCGGGTGACGTCATTCCAGATCATCCACCATCTGGTACGCGCTCCCCAGTTACGCGCTCCCCAGGCACTCGCTCCAGGTAGCCACCGCTGCCAAGCGGTGGTTTGGCTTCGAGCGACGCTTCACCAGATCATCCACCATCTGGCGATGGTGGCTACAAGAAGATGGTTTGGCTTCGGGTGGCGACATAACAACGCATCCACCATCTGGCACGCGCTCCCCAGTTACGCGTTCCAGGTAGCCACCGCTGCCAAGCGGTGG
>JBIINB010000199.1:0-6525 GCA_044337705.1 Pirellulaceae bacterium
TGGCAGCGGTTGAAACGATCACGCTGGGAGACCTACCCAACAAGGCGTTTTATTATCAACCCAACACCTTTTCTGCCGATGGGACGCAAGGTCTGGTTCTGGTGATTCCTGAACCTGGGGAGCCGGATCGCAAGGTCTGGGTCGATAGGTGGGAGCGATTCAGCCGTCAGCGGGGATGGATCGTCGCGGTGGTGGGATCCAGTGACACCAAGCGATGGACGCCCGACGATTTGGAGGCGGTCGATCGAACACTGACTCAGCTCCTGCAAAAGCACCCCATCGACCGGCGTCGCACCGTGATCGGAGGGGTGGGCAGTGGCGGGTCGTTGGCCTCCCTGATCGCCGTGCAGCAGCGGCAGCGAGTCGGTGGGTATTGGGGGCTTCAGAGCCGGTTGCCGCCGATGATGGCGGAGTTGGCTTCAGAACCAGTGACGTTGCATCGATTCTACTTGATCGGTGATCGCCCCGAGTTTCCGAAGCTGGTCGAGCTATGGCAGTCAGCAGGCCTGGATGCAACGCATGTGGTGACCGAAGTGCCCAAGGAAAACCTTTCCGACGCGCCTGTCTGGGAGGATCTTCAGCAGTGGCTGCAATGGATGGGATGCGACTGACCTGGCCAAAGGAATGCTGTACGAAGGAGTCCCTCGCTGACGCTCGGGGTGGAATGGAGAGGGACTCTGGAGGCGATAGTGTGTTGTTGGATGGCGGTTTAGTGCAGGAATGCAAGGAGCAGGTGACGGGTGGCATTCGATAAGCGGCCGGTGCAGGATGAAGTGACGGTGTGGCAGCAGCGAGCGGCCATGGTGATGGCTGTGGTGCTGGCAAGCGTTGCGGCGCTTCTGCACTTCGCTCCTCAGGAGGCTTCCGGAGGGGCGACTTGGGTCAGCGGATCGATGGCCAAGGTAGCGGTCTTGTGCGCTTCGCTCTGGATGGCTTTGCCGCAACTGAAGCGATTGGCTAGAACCACTAGTGGCCCTCCGATTCTTTGGGGGTTGGGAATTCTTGCTGCTGTGCTTTTGGTACGGCCCCGCGCCATCTTCGCGATTGGTCCCCTGGTGATCGCCGCCTTGGGTGTGCTAGTGACCCTTCGCCACGCCTCGAAGTGGTTCCGCTGACCGAAATCGCTCTTTTCCCTTATATTTTGGGCGGGGTGTTGAGGTAAGACTGCACCGCTGGATTACGGGTTCGTCGACGGGATAGCCCTTCAAAAGCGAGCTGGGTTTTGCTATGCTAACGGTGTCGTTTGGCGAATCGCCGGACGGTTGGATCATTTTGCACCCGTGGCGCAACTGGATAGCGCATCGGTCTTCGGAACCGAGGGTTGCAGGTTCGAATCCTGCCGGGTGTACTCAAATCTATTGGACTGGTTTTTTCCGGGTACGTTGCTGCTCGATTATTTTTCGGCCTGTCGCCGCCTCCTCCATTGAGGAAGGCTCTTTACTTCTCTACGGTTTCTTGCCAAGCGACCAACTGCAAGTCCGCCGTACCTATCGTTCTCGTGATCCTCGCGACTTTGGATTTCGGGTAGGTGGGACTCTTTCAATTCTCTTCGGGAACCTCTTATCCCTCACGCTGTATCTTGAAAAGCGGGACCTCTTTGCGCGTGGGCTCTTTCCCATCTGGCGGAAGTCTCGCGGGTCGCATCAGGCTGATCCCAAAGGATAGCCAGTCTTCACCTAGGTTGCGTCGATCGATGCTTTTCATCGTCGCGACTGCTTCCAGCGTGGTGAAGTCGACAGTGACTGTCTTTTCAACCAGCAATTTCTTCGGCATGTTCAGTCGCAATACCCATTGGAAGACCGCTTGGTGAACCTCCGAAGGAAGACGCTACCAAATCACCGCCAGGGATGCATGGTCGGGGGAATGACCGGTCAGTCTGCGACCCAGGAACTGGCGGATCGAAAGGCTACCCGCTCATCGCCAGGCAATGCCCCGGGGTGACGGAATGCCTTTGAAGTAGCTCCTGAGAATCATTCGGAAGAAGACGCGTTCAGGGCATGACCTTTCCCAATTGCATCCTGGAGACCAAGTTCGTCTACGGCATCGGTACTGTGGGAGGTATCACCTGTAGTGCGACGGATGCTTTGGGAACAAGTGGTTCCAACCATGGAACAGTGATCGGATGGATCAGGAATGCCACGGAAACGCAAGGCGCTCCGTGTGGCGGTTGTCTTGCCTAACTTCGGAGGGCCTACCCGGGTAATCTGTTGATCACCTTCAACGCGAGCGCAAACGGCAATCGAATCACAGCTTTGATTTGGCAACTTCGATTGCAGGCCTCGACGGCAGCCAGCACTGGTGCCCGCAATGTGACACCAACGCGGACGGAAGGTGATGGGCACTTCACAACCGCCAGTGGCACAACGACGAACAACTAGCACGCGACTGACTGACTCTTGAGGCCACGAGGCCTTGCAGCAAGTCCGTCTCACAAGGCCCTGGCCAATCTTCAGATCTGCCAGAGTTTAGTCCTGGGTGCGTCAAAGACTCAGGCACTCGGTGAGGAGAGGAGCGAAATAAAAAACGGCAGCCGGTATGTTCCGGCCGCCGTCATTGATGCTCGCGGTGCTGTCGTTGATCTTCTAGAGTGAACTAGAAGGTCAGCGTCAGTCCCAGAGTTACCCCATGCAGCAGTAGCGAGTCGTTGACGAACTGCGGCTGTGGGGCCGTGGGTGTACCCAGGATATTAAAGATGTCGATATTCGTATCGATCTGGTTGCCGGCTAGGGCGACATCCGAGAAGTACATCATTCCGTAGCCGACGTCGAATCGAGCTGACCGGCAAAGCTGGTAGCCTAGCTTGAAGTCGAGCATCGGGATGAAGGCGAATTGACTGCGAGTGGCAGTGCCGATGTTGGACTTCTGTGCAAAAAGTCCACGATTGGCGGTGACGATAGGCTGGTTGGGCTGAGCTTCCGAGTAGGAGCCGGCGACGCGAACCGTCTGTTCCATATCTCCCAGGCCAAACCTCGCTGACGAGGTGATTCGCCACCGGCGACGAGCATGTTCGGACTGCAAGCCAATCGTACCACCATTGAAGACGTTCTCGCCCGTGAATCGGTCGGTAGTCCGGAAGACTGTGCCGTTCGGAATGCTGTTGGTGATCCCGTCGACCAGTCGGGTGTCGAGCGTCAGGGAGTCGTTGATCTCGGTGTACAGATAGCCCCCTACTAGGTCGACGCGGCTGCAGCCGGTTCGCATCAGAGCGCGACGGAGGTAGATATCGACTCCGAGCAATTCCAGGTCGCTTGCCACGGTGACGGAGCCGCTATTTTTGCCAAGGCTTCCTGCGTCGTAAGCTACTAGGTAGGCGTCGGGAATCCCCAGTGATGTGTTGAAGAAGGGAACGCCGAGAGATGGTGTGCCGTTGGAGCTGAAGCTCTGCGAAGAGGAGCTATCGTAGAACCCGAAAGCTCGGGCTCCAACACCCCAAGTCTGACAGTGATCCAGCCACATGCCACCGCCGAAGCGATATCCGGTCAGTAGGTCGCTTCCCACAGGCTCCGATCCACCTGCCAAGACGGAGGCACCGGGTTCTCCGATCACGGGTAGTCCGCCCGCGTTGACATTGTTGGTCACAAGGGCAGGTGTGTTTCGTGTCTCACTGAACCATAGCAGCGTATCCGCTTCAGCCCAAAAGCGAGGTGGGGCTGGCTGGCAACCAGTGCCACAGACCACCGCGCCGTCCGCATGATGCGTCTGGCCAATGTAGGTGCTGGATGGAACGGCGACTGCAGGATCGGAGGGAACCGTCCAGCTGGCGACATCATCCGAGGCGATACGTCCGGAGTTGGCCGAGGTCGCAACCAGCGAGGGTGTCGACTGGATCGATGTTCCGGCATCGCGGAAGTGAGCTGGCCTTTGGTCTGCCCCACCCCGGAGCTCGGCGGGATCGATCTCGCCGAGCGTTCGGACCGAGTCGCCGATGTGGCCGCTGCGGGATGCAGAGGATGTTCCACCGCTGGTCGATCCTTGACCTTGTGCGTTGCTAACCGCAAAGCAAGCGCTGGCTAGTGCCATCGCAAAAAGAAATTTCCTGTGTCTCATCATTGAGTCTCGCAAGCGTGGAAGATGCCTCCGCATACCTTTGTTAGAATCGGCAGATGAATCGCTACGCTCGATAATTCAGATCCCGCTGTGCAAGGTCTTCCAGGGTTCCCTAGATTCCCAGGGTGTTCAGGTCGGCCGGATCCTGGGTGGTCCTCTAGTGGCTTGAAAGTGCGATTTTTCTAGGAATCACGAGGAAGGTGATTTCCGGCGACGTGGCTTAGAGCGGTTGTGGCGGTCTAAGGTTTGGAAACAATTCCAAAAAATTCGACCCTTGAAGCGATTCTTTCTTTTGTACCTGGGAAGCGAATGGGTCTTGGAAACTACAATGTCCACAGAGGGTTGTCGCCGGGTATGGCACGCGGATTGGCACCGGAAGAGGGGGGTGCTGGCTTCGATCTCCTGGGCCGAATGCGGAACCAATGGCAGTTCGTCCCTCGTCGAAGCCGAAGGTAATCCCGTCGTCATCGATTCATCTGGTCTGATGGAGCAAACAGCGGCATGACAGGGAATGAAACTTCAGGGGGAGAGGATTCGAAGGGGGCCGCAGGCCCTACGGCGCTGCAGATTCCCTACAGGCCCAAAATCACAGCGGGCTGGGCAATTCCTGGCGTTTCTCAGGCGAAGATCCAGCAGTGGCTGAAGCTGGCCGGTCAGGTAGGGAAGTGGGAAAGTCGGTACGAGGGATTCTCTGAGGGGCAGTTGCGGAAAGAGTTTTTGTCGCTGCGATATCGAGCCAAGAGTGGGGAATCGTTGGCCGATTTACTACCGGAGACCTATGCTTTGGCGCGGGAGGCGGCGCGGCGAAGCCTGCAGATGCGCCACTACGACGTGCAGATGGTGGGCGGAGTTGCCTTGTACCATGGCAGCATCGCCGAGATGCAGACGGGGGAAGGAAAGACGCTGACGGCGACGCTTCCGCTGTTGCTGCACAGTCTTGTTGGCAAAGGGGCTCACCTTGCCACAGTGAACGATTATCTGGCTGAGCGGGATGCCAAGTGGATGCAGCCTCTTTATGACCTGCTGGGCGTCAAAGTGGGTATTGTGTTGACCGACAGCGATCAGGGGGCCAGGCGGGACGCCTACGCTGCGGACATCACCTACGGGACGGCAAAGGAATTCGGGTTCGATTTTCTGCGAGACCGCTTATTGATGCGGGCGCAGGGGAGAGTCGGCCAAGACTTTCTGGGTCAGGGAAGCCGGGAGCGATGGAGCAGCGAGGGCGATCAGCCGGTGCAGCGCGGGATGCACTTCGTTCTGGTGGACGAAGCCGACAGCATTTTGATCGATGAAGCGAGAACGCCGCTGATCATCGGATCCCTTGGGGACGAAGCAAGAGATGCCGTGATTGCCACCTACCAGTGGGCAGCGCGCCATGCGCCAGATTTTATTGAAGACACGCATTACGAGATCGAGGAAGAGACGCGGCGGGTGGAGCTGTCGGCCAAGGGGCGGCAATTGGTCCGCAACTTGCCAAGACTGGAACTGATTCGCAATGTGCCGCTGGTCGACCTGTACGATTATCTGGAGCGGGCCATTCGTGTCTACCGCGATTACCATCTGGATCGTCAGTATGTGGTCCGAGAGGGCGAAATCGTGATCGTCGATGAATTCACAGGGCGTCTGGCGGAAGGCCGCAAATGGCGAGACGGAATTCATCAGGCAGTCGAGGCGAAGGAAGGGGTCGAGGTGACGGTCCCAACCGGTCAGGCGGCTCGCATCACCGTCCAAGATCTGTTTCTTCGCTATCGTCATCTAGCGGGAATGACTGGAACCGCTGCGACAAGCGCAAGGGAGCTGCGGCGCATCTACCGTACACCAGTGATCCAGGTGCCCACCAACCGCCCACCTCAACGCGTGCGGCTGCCGGATCGAGTCTACGGGTCGATGATGGCGAAGTTTGAAGCGATCGTCGAGGAGGTGGAAGAGGTTCATGCCACCGGAAGACCTGTCTTGATCGGGACGCGATCGATCGACAAGTCAGCAATCTTGGCGGCAATGCTCCAGCAGCGTGGCATGGTGCCCCAGGTACTCAACGCACATGAAGTCGAAAGGGAAGCAGAGATTGTTGCTGAGGCGGGTAAGCAGGGAAGGATCACCGTGGCCACCAATATGGCAGGTCGTGGAACCGACGTGAAATTGGAGTCCTCCGTCAAGGAATTGGGGGGCATGATGGTGATCTGCACCGAGCTGCATGATGCAGCGCGGATCGACCGACAGCTCATTGGACGGTGCGGACGTCAGGGGGATCCCGGCAGCCACCGCCAATATCTTTCACTGGATGACGACATCCTTCGGTCCGGCCTGGGGGCTCAGAAATCCCAGTCGCTCAAAGCCCTCGGCGCGACTCAGCCGGGGCCTTTCGATCATCTCGCACCACTCTTTCGCAAAGCGCAGCGAAAAGTGGAGCGGAAGCATTTTCGGGATCGTATGGCGCTATTGCACCATGAGCGGGAGAGAACCAAAGTGCAGCGGGAA
>JBIINB010000200.1:0-6494 GCA_044337705.1 Pirellulaceae bacterium
TTCGCCGCGTTGTGCAGGAAGAGGATCGATTCGTCGTCCGAGACCGACGGATCATCGCTCAGCATCGCATGGCGATCGGAACGATCGTTTCGGACGCTGCCATCCAGGTGCAATGGATGAAAGGAGGTGCCCTGGGGACCGTCGAGGAATCGTTCATCGCCAGGCTGAAGCCAGGGGACAAGTTCGCCTTTGCCGGAAAGGTTCTGGAACTTGTGATGGTCCGCGAGAATCGCGCCTACGTGAAGCGCAGCAGGGGACAGCCCGATGCGATCCCCAGGTGGATGGGGGGGCGATTGCCGCTGTCGGCTGAATTGAGCGGGAGGTTGAGGCAGCGATTGGAGGAAGCGGCCAACGGCATCTTCCGTGGGCCCGAGATGGAGGCGCTGCGACCGATGCTGTCGCTGCAGCGGCAGTGGAGCCATCTTCCACGGCGCGACGAGTGGCTGATCGAATCGACAACCGCCAAAGATGGCTTCTACTGCTTTCTCTATCCCTTCGCCGGTCGACTGGCGCACGAAGGACTGGCTGCCCTCCTCGGATATCGACTCAGCCGCCAGCAACCGATAAGCCTCTCGATGGCGTGCAACGAATACGGACTGCTGCTGCATAGCGATCAGGTTTGGGATATTCTTCAGGCGATACGACGAGGATGGCTGGAGCCGAACGGGCTGGAGGAAGATATCCTTGGATCGCTGCAGGTCAGCGAGCTGGCGCGACGGCATTTCCGCGAGATTGCCAGGACCAGCGGTCTGGTCCATCCGGGAGCTCCAGGACGTCCCAAATCGATGCGGCAGCAGCAGGCCAGCAGCCAGCTGATCTACGATGTCTACCAGCGCTACGATCCGACCAATCTTCTGATGGAACAGGCGCGTCGGGAGGCTCTGCATCTGCAACTGGATGCAACGCGACTGCGCCAGGTGGTCGAATCGTGGCGGGGACTGAAGCTGATCGTCCGAGCGACTCGTAGCTTCACCCCTCTGGCATTTCCGCTGGTGATCGATCGACTGCGCGACCGCGTCACCAGCGAGTCGCTGGAGGGCCGCATCCGAAGGATGCAGCAGCAGTTGGAGCGCTTGGCAGGCGATCAGCCGACCGATCCCCAGAACTGCTTGGCGGCGAACGACCAAGCTGTGGTGGAAGTGGCGCCCAGGGCTATCGCAGGACGCAAGAGGAGGTTTTGAGCTTGGAAAGGATGCCGTACACGTGGTGCGAGGAGCCATGGGAACTGCTGGCCGGACGAGGACTCTACTGGCCTCGCCACCGGGCCCTCCTGGTTGCCGATCTTCATCTCGGGAAGGAACTGGTCTACCGAAAGTTGGGCCTAGCGATACCTGAAGGAGCCACGCAGGAGACGCTGGAGCGACTGGATCGGTTGCTGGAGGCAAGCAGCGCCCGAAACCTGTGGATCCTGGGGGATCTGTTTCATGCACGTTCCGGACTATCGGAGAAGCTGGAGCAATGGCTGGTTGCATGGCGACAGCGACAGGAGGCGATCACGATCGAGCTGGTTGCAGGAAACCACGATCGAGGGACACGGTCGCTGTGTGAACGATTGGCGATCGGATGGCGCTGCGAACCGTGGCAGATCGATGGCATCTCGCTGCATCATCATCCGCCGGCTGCAACGGAAGAGGGAGAGAGAGGGGAGCGAGGGTGGATTGCCGGGCACCTGCATCCGAAGATCGCATTGCCCAGGGTGTATGGGATCGCTGGATCCTGGCCCTGTTTCCAGTTCACTGCAGGTGGCCTGATCTTACCTGCGATGGGGGAGTTTACGGGTGGCCAGCGCGGCAGCGATTTCACCGGCGAGTCGATTGCCATTGTCGGCACCGCACTGGTGCGCGTTGGCTGAGCCATGAGGCTGGCTTGATGGTTCTCGGATACCAGAGGCTTTAGAGACTTCGGACAGAAGGAGCTGACAAGAAGATTGGCGCGGCACGAAGTGGCACGGGCGTCCCGCCCGTGATTGCACTGTGATGGCTTTGGGTTGGCTGAAAGGTGTCAGGACTCTTTTTCTCGCTAGGGCATGCCAGCGGAACGGCGCAAGCCGTCCGGTGCTTGCCGGCTCGCGTCTTGGTACCGATAACAAAATAGAGGAACCCGGCCGCTAGCGCGGTCCGGCTGAGAAGAGAGGGCGTGGCACCTGAATGCCACCGAGGAACCCGGCCGCTAGTGTGGCCCGTGAAAGGTGTCAGGACTCCTTTTCTCGGCCTTAAGTTCCTGGGGCACGCAAGCGGAACGGCGCAAGCCGTCCGGTTCAAACCGGCTTGCGGCTTGGTGCCGATAGCAAATAGAGGAACCCGGCCGCTAGTGTGGTGCGGCTGGGAAGAGTAGGCACAGCGACTCTCGCAGCCACACGGGCGGGACGCCCGTGCCACGGTCGAAAGATCGCTGGCGAGCCCGTGAAAGGTGTCAGGACTCCTTTTCTCGGCCTTAAGTTCCTGGGGCACGCAAGCGGAACGGCGCGAGCCGTCCGGTTCAAACCGGCTTGCGGCTTGGTGCCGATAGCAAATAGAAGAACCCGGCCGCTAGTGTGGTGCGGCTGGGAAGAGTAGGCACAGCGACTCTCGCAGCCACACGGGCGGGACGCCCGTGCCACGGTCGAAAGATCGCTGGCGGAATAGCCTTGGCGCCCCTCCTGCTCATTGCGATTTGTCGAGGCTCCAGTCGGCGTTGAAGAAGCCGGTGGCGAGGACGGCATCGGAGCCTTCGGAAAGGAATTTGGGGGATAGCACCAGGTAATCGGGATAGCCGGTGCCTGAGGAAAAGATCGGCAGGCGCAAGGTGGCGCGGAGGGCGCGAGGCGAGGTACCGCCGATGGCGCCGACCAGAGCGTGTGGGCTATCTGCACGCGGGCGGACCATCAGCACCGATGCCTCGGTCTGTTCGGATTCTTTTCCATCGATCGACCATCGATCGCGCTCCACGACGATCGGGCTATTGCCCAGCAGTTGACGCCATGCGAGGTTGATGGAAGCATTTCCGTACACGATCACATTGCGGTCCTCGTCGGCTAGCTTCTGCCACTGGGTATCTGCGATGCAGTCGACCGACCCGTTGCCTCGGTACCAGAACGTTTCCGCATCGAAGCGGACGCGGTCGCGCATCGTTCGGTTCTCTTCATCTGTCCCCTGGGTGCCGTAGACCAGGACAAAACGTCTTCGAAACGCTTCCTTGAAAAAGCCGCTTCGATGGGAATTCTTTTCGGCAGCATTTGCTTCGGGCGATTCCACCACGCGCCAGAGATCTCCATCGCGCCGCAGCACCATTTGCGGTGACTCCGAAGGCCATGGCATGCGGATCGACTGGCTGTCCAGATCGATCTCCAGCGTTGCCGGATTCACCGAATTTGACTCGGGGCTGGCTTGCCAGGATTCCGTCGCCAGGCGAAGCAGTTGGACGTTGTTGGTGGTTCCAGAAAGCTTGCCGGCCTTTGGATCGATCGAAAGCTGAATGCGAGAGATATCTCCTGGTCGGATCTGCTGCTCGATCGTCGCCCAGTGGCAGCGCGGCGAGAGGTGGGGTGCGGGGGTGGTGAAGTCGATCGATCGGACGGAAGTGGGGATCTGGTGGTCGGCGAAGAAGCGGAAGATCGGTGGCCAGTCGACGCAGAGGTTACCCCACCAGTGGCCTGCTCCTGGCTGCTCTTTGTAGACAAAGTCGGGATGGAACTTCGACAGCTCCTCGCGCATTTGCCTGGCCTGGTCGACCGGAACGTTATCATCCTGATCGCCGTGAAGGATATAGACACCCTGAGCTGCCAGGTTGCGGACTCGATCGAGCGTATCGCTGCCGGAGGTGCTGCGGCGAAGGATTTCGGTGACCGGATTGGTGGGTTGTTGTGGCGGCGGGCCGCCAGCGTAGGTGGAGAAGCTGATCCATCCCGCGCTGGGGGCGATGGCTGCGAATCGATCAGGATAGAGCGAGCCGATATGCCAGGTACCATGGCCACCCATCGAATGGCCTGTCAGGTAGCAGCGAGCCGGATCGGTCTGGAAACGGCTGCTCGCCTGCTCCAGCACCTCCAACGCATCCAGTCGTCCCCAGTCTTCCCAGTCGAACCCGAAGGGTCTTCGGTTGGTAGCACCCGCGATGACCATATCGGTTTTGGGGGCATAGGAGGCGGCTTGGCCCTCTCCTTCGACACCGGCGCCATGGAGGGTGAGCACCATGGCGGGGCGTTTGGAGCGATCGGTGGCGGGATCGATCGCAGGCGGATGGACCGCGTAGTACTGCACGCTGCCATCGATCTGGCTGACGAAGGTTCGACGATGGAATGTATCTGACGAACGGATAGGAAGATCAACCTCGACGGCATCCAGTGCATCTTCCGCGCCCTGTGCATCGGCTTGGATCAGTTCGATCTTCACCTTGAGCGATGCAGTCGATTCAGGAAGATCTTTCCAGGTGGTTGGATCGACCGCGATCGAAAAAGGAATTTTGCGAATCGTCATCGGCAGAGTGGGTGGCACGGCGGTGGTCGATGGGAGGAGGTAGTCGCCCGAGGTGCGGACGGCCAGCTGTTCCGGGAGTGAGGGGCTGGCGATCGCCAGCATCAGGCTGCCCCAGAGGGGATCGGTCTCCTGGCGGATCAGGTGGGGCAGGGTGGTATCGCGCAGGGAGAGCGATAGCGGCTTGGAGGGAGCCGTCAGGCGTGCGGAGATGCGGCCACGGCCTCCGGTGAAGACCAGTCGATTTTGCCCCGGCTGGAGCAGGGTTGGTATGACGACGGTACCGTTGCTGTAGACATCGCCAACGCGCGGGGCATCGTTGATGCGCACCGAGCCGTGGCCTTGGGCTTCCAGCATCCAGATCCCTTCCTTGGGAAGGTTGACGTAGGCGACCATCCAGCCCCCCGCCAGAGCGCGATCAGAGAAGCCGCCTTGGGGGTCGGCCGTCAATTTGCGCCAGGGATCGATTCCTTCGCTGCTTGGGGAAGTTGCTTCCGCCGTGGGGTCTGGCCAAAGGAGTTTTCCTTCTAGCGAAGCAGCTTCCAGAAGGTCCTTCGCGATGGAGACTCGGGCGCGGCCGCCACTGCGAGGGGGAGCGGTGACGAAGGCTTCCCGGATCTCGATCGGCTGGGCTGGGGTGTCGGGTTCCTGAGCCGATAGCGAGAGGGATAGGAGGGGAAGCAGCAACAGGTAAAAGGGCAGTCGGCAGGTGTGGCGTGGTGGGGGAAGGTGCATGATCGCAAGGTCTCAAGGGGGCGAAAGGGTAAGCAGGCCGGCGGCCAGTCGATCGACACATCGTTCGCTTGACCTCCAAGTCGATCTATTCGTAGCGGAGGGCGTCGATCGGGTCCAGACGGCTGGCGCGCCAGGCGGGATAGTAGCCGAATCCGATGCCGACTGCGGCCGAGAAGAGAAGGCTGGCAAGGGCGGCGGGCCAGCTGACGACGATCGGCCAGGGGCGTCCGGCAGAGACCGCGTTGATCAGCCAGATCAATCCGATGGAGGCGCTGATGCCAAGCAGCACACCGACGATGCCCCCCAGCAGCGACAGCAGCATCGACTCGACCAAAAATTGCCGAAGGATATCGCCAGGCCTCGCACCCACAGCCATTCGAATGCCGATTTCGCGAGTTCGCTCGGTGACCGAAACCAGCATGATGTTCATGATGCCTACGCCTCCTACCAGCAGCGAGATCCCTGCGATGGCAGCCAGCATGGCGGTGAGCGTGCCGGTGATGATGCTGAAGACCCCTGCGATTTCCGTCGTGTTCTGCACTTCGAAGTCGGAAGGCTGTCCGGGCCCGATGCGATGGCGATCGGAGAGGAGTCCCTCCATTTCGGTCTGTGCCAGTTTCATCTGGTCGACCGAACGGGCCGAGGCGAGGATGATGTCGACATTGTTGAAATTGCTGCGCTGCAGACGTTTTCGGACGGTGGTGTAGGGGAGCAAGATGATGTTGTCCTGATCGTCTCCCACCATGTTGGCCCCTTTGGCCTGAAGCACGCCGACGACCTCGAAGGGGATCTTGTTGATGCGAATCGATTCACCGATCGGATTGGAGGTCTGAAACAGTTTCTTGACGACGGTCTGACCGATGACGCAGACCTTGTTGGCATTGGAGATATCGCGTTCGGTGAAGAAATCACCCAGTCGAATCTGCCAGTTGCGCACCGTCAGGTAGTCGCTACCGACGCCGACCATTTCTTTGGGGGTCCAGTTGGAGTTGCCGAAGATGGCGTTGCCGGTGCTGAAGACCATGGGGGAGGCGGCCAGAACAGCGTTGCATTCCTTCTGGATGGCGGAGACATCGCCGGGGGTCAGCGAGGGAATCAAGGCGCGGCGAGCTCCTTGCGTCTGCTGGTTGCCAGGGAGGACGACGATGACGTTGGTTCCGAGGTTTTGAAATTCTCCCTGGACCAGTTGGCTGGCCGACAGGCCGATCGAGACCATGGCCGTGACAGCGGCGATGCCGATGACGACTCCCAGAACGGTGAGGCTTGCGCGCATCTTGTTCTTGGCGATTGCGCGCAGTGCGATTCGGA
>JBIINB010000201.1:0-6483 GCA_044337705.1 Pirellulaceae bacterium
ATGGAGAGCCAGCCTGGAGTCGCAGTTGCTGGAATTGACGACGAAGGCCGAGCACTGGGCTGCAAGTGGAACTGCCATGCCAGGTGCATCGCCGCTCTACCGCGCCCCCTGGAAAGGAGCCCAAGGGAGCCTTCCCAAACGCAGGTCGGAGTGAATCGAGTCCCCTCGATACCCACTTCGTCGCGAAAGTCTAACAACGCACCCTCAAACCTCCAAAATCCTAACCCGCAGCGTAAGCAAGGGACGGTTCTCGGATCGGCTTTAAGTCTTTGCAAGCAGAGCGGCGCAAGCCGCCCGGTGAGTTACCATCGATGCACCGGAGTACTCGCGCACTTCCGCTAGAAACGCCAACGCTGAAAGTAGCGAAACTCTACTGACCCGCAATATTCAGCTCTGCCACATCCTTGTCCTGCGGCTGATAATCCGGTTTGACCATCGTCCCGTCATGGACCCCCGCGCCCCAGATCCTCGCCCCTTTCAGCTGCGAGCCGAAATCTCGGTGAATCTGCTCGGCCACCTCCACGAGGGTTTCTCCTTTACGAATCGTAAAGGGCTTGGTGAAGTCCGTCTGCTTGGTCTTCGGATTCCTGGAATAGACCCGCACGACATCTAATCGGCGAAAGCACTCTTCTTTGAGCCGATCGAGCGATGCGGGATCCACGGCGGATAGTTCGATGCGGTCCAGATCGACCGGCACCAGCTCGTCAAAGCACTCCCGTCTTTCCCCGGCTCCCTCCACATCGGATTGATTGAACACCACCAATGTCTGAGTGTAGGTTGTCCCGATATCTTCTTCATCCAGTTGGCTGATTCTACCCAAACGGGTCTTGCTTCCCTGAAAGCGTTCCAGCACCGCCAGCGTGTCCTCGCAAAGGGTCTCCTGTCCCAGACCAACGACCAGCAGAACCAGATCGGCAGAACGCACCAAATTGAACGTACCGGTATCAAAAACTTCCCGGCTGACCGCCGGAAGGTCCACCAACTGCATTGGACAGTCTTCAAAGAACATCATGCCGGGTAAGGGAGCCTGCGTGGTGAAGGGGTAGGGTGCGATCTCCGGCTTGGCTCGAGTCAGGCTTGCCAGCAATTGGCTTTTTCCCGCATTGGGTCCCCCGACGAGAACGATACGTCCAGCCCCCTGCTTGGGAAGGCGTTGACCAGGCTTGGCAACCCCGGACGATTTCTTTGTCGCAAGATCGGCCTTCAACTTGGCGATCTTTCCTTTGAGATCCGCCTGTAGTTTGTCGGTCCCCTTGTGCTTGGGAATTTCCCGAAGCATCACCTGCAAACAATCCAGTTCCTCTTCTGGACTCTGCGCAGCACGATAATCCGCCTCCGCCTTGTGGTATTGAGGTGTCAGGTTGGCTGGCATGATCGCACCACACAGAGAAAGGAATTCCAAGAGCGTGGATCAACACAATTCCGCGCTGGTCCGGTAGTGTTTCATTTCCCCTTACCTTTGACAAGCGTGCCGCACTCGGGAGCGGCCCGGTTAGGGCCTATTCCAGAGGATGATCGAATCCGAGACTTCGGCTTGATGCAGACTTCGAAATTACGGAGCGGTCTAAGAGGCGAGAAGACGGAGCCGGTCCCGCCAAGCAAGCCGATCGGCGTTTGGCAAAAAAGCGAGAGAGAGGCGAAAGCAGGATGTCTCCCAGGCGAATCGATCAGGTCCGATCGTCGCTTTTCCCGCAAAGATGCCAGAGCAGGAATCGTAGGGTGGTGGGCTGACCTGCAAAGAGCATATCCTTCGATTCCACCTGAGACAGGTCTACCCGCTCCGATACTCCCAATGCCCCCTCAGCGTTCCATCGATGCTGAGTCACCCTGTCCCCGGTGTCGGAGTTTTGCGTCGATGGCCTCGTCCCCTGATCTGCGATAGCCAGATTCTGGCTTCTCGATTGAAATCCATCCATGGATTTATGGTCCCTGCCAGTTGGGAATCGACAAGATTCAGACAGCAGTCGAAGGGCAACGTGGTGCCCACGCGAACGAGGCACCTGCCGACGGCACGAATTAGCTGAGTTCCGCAAGATGGTTCGGCCACGCCCACGCCTTCGTTATCGGCCCGTCCCAAGCTGATGTTGCAAGAATTTAGAACTGAATTTCTGAGCTTCCGCTACCAACCCGCACCCTGCTTAGGAGCACGGGAAGCCATCCTCGCTCCATCACCTACAAGTGCCGTGGCAAGAACAAATCGACTCGATTCTGGTAAACTCTGATTTCCAGGAAAAAACAGAGAACGCAATCGATCCTTGGCGTCTGGAGAGAAGGGAGTCTTCGCGGTGTCTTCCTATAGTCGCGTTCCGAACTTTCTGGGATGGGATCGACCTATCCTTCACTCCGCCATCGAGTGGTTGGTGGAAAAGTTTCCGCCAGACGAGGGTCGATGGAAATTAGGCGGCCTGCGAATTCTCCTTCCCAGCGGTTATGCGACGAGGAAGATGCGCGAACTGCTTGCTGGTAAGGCGGAGCATGAAAAGTGGCTGCTGGAACCCCCTCATTTGATGACGGTCGGACATTTCCAGGAGAAGCTGTATGTCGTCAAGAAACCGATCGCATCTAGAGCCACGCAGATTCACGCCTGGCTGAGGGCGCTGCGCGACACCCCATCGGATCAGTTGGCTTCGGTTTTTCCCGACTGGAATCCGGAAGCCGCCTTTCTCGAAAGAGTCGAATACGCCCAGATTCTTTTTCGCTTGTACGATGAGATTTCCGAGGACCTCATCGATTTTGGAGAGGTGGCGGGAAAGGTAGAACAACCGGAGGAGCGAAGACGCTGGTCCGTGTTGCAGAAGGTCCATGAAAACTATCTTCGCACTCTGGATCGCTTGGAGCTTTGGGATCGACAGGCAGCGCGTCGATATGCGCTCCGAGAGAAGGAGGTGCGCACCGACCATGACCTGGTTGTCTTGGGAGCGATCGATCTATCGAAGTCACACCAGGACTTTCTTCAAGCGGTGCGGGAGCGTGTGCACATTCTGATCGCTGCACCGGAAGGGTGGCAGGACGGTTTCGACAGCCTGGGTATCCTGAAATCGGATGTATGGTCCGATTGGAAGCTCACGGTCGATCCATCCATTCTGAGAGTCGCCAGTGGACCGAAGGAAGCAGCCGAGGAGGTCTGCCGTGTTTTGGCGCAGATGCCCGAAGCGACCAGCACGCAGGATGTGACTTTGGGAGTTCCCGATCTGGAGATGATCGATCCGATACATGATCGGCTGGACCGTCTTGGCATCCAGACGTGCAGCGCTCTGGGGAGCCCTCTCCTAGCCTCCGACCCATTTCAACTTCTTCAGAAAGTCGCTTCGTATCTGCAGCAGCGCTCCTGGGACTCCTTTGCCGCTCTCGTTCGCCATGCCTCGGTCTTCGACTACCTGACAACTCAGCGTGGTGTTCCACAGAACTTTCTTCAAAACCTGGATGACTACTACCAGCGCACGCTGGTGTCCCGAGTCGACTTGACGGAATGGCCACGCGGCGACGATCCGGTCTGTTCCCAACTTGCCTCCGTAGCGGTCCAGACCGTCCGCGAACTCGATCGATGGTTGGATGGATTGCGATTCGAGCGTCTTCCAATCGCACGCTGGGCAGAACGGTTGCGGAAAATGTGGGAGGAACTGGATGAGCAGCCAGAGGGCTTCAATGAGTCGCAGGAAATGGACAATCCAGGGGAGCCCCAGCGGCTTTTAGAGTGCTATCGGGCGCTGGCCAATCTCTGTGGTGAACTGGCCTCGGTGCCTCAACCGCTGCAGGAATCTGTCACTCTTCGGGACATCGTACAGTGGCTGGAACAGGAAACGTCAGGAAAGTCGATAAGCCAGCCGCCGGATCCATCTGCCCTGGAGATGCTCGGTTGGCTAGACCTTGCCTGGGATGACGCAGATGCCTTGATACTGACCGGCTTCCATGACGGAGTCGTCCCCCACTCGATCGCCAGCGACGGTTTTTTGACCGACAGTCTCCGCAAGGACCTTCACCTGCAAAACGATGAAAGGCGCTATGCGAGAGACGCCTACTACCTGCAGATCCTGCTGCACGCGCGAAAGCATCTGACGATTCTTTACCATCAGAAAGATCGCGATGGGACTCCATTGCTGCCAAGCCGCCTTTTGCTGGCGGTTCCACCGGAAGAAATCGCTGAACGAATCACGACGTTGCTTTCCCCGCCTCAAGAGCCCCAGGTACCTGTCGCGGATCGCTGGATACCCGACCCGGAAAAGACCCGCATCGATATCCCGCAACCCGATAGCGAGCAAATCCAACTTCCCGAATCGATTTCCGTAACGGCGTTTCGTGATTATCTGGCTTGCCCCTACCGGTTCTATCTGCAGCGCGTCATTCAACTCCGAGAAATGTCGGATGAGCCGATGGAGCTGCCGCCGAATCTGTTTGGCGATATGGTTCATTACTGCTTGGATCGCTGGGGACGCTCCAAAGACGCGAACAGTACCGATCCCAAAACGATAACGGATTCCCTACATACTCACTTGGCTCATTGGGTCAAAAGTTGGCTTGGGACAGACCTCTATCCTGCTATTCAACTGCAGATCGAGCAGGCGAGGATGCGATTGGAAGCCTTCGCCCAGATTCAGGCAGTTCGCACTAGCCAGGGATGGACGATCAAAGAAGTGGAGTGGAGTATCGCCCGCAGCCATGCTATCGGCATCCCGGGCGATCGGACCGGCCTGAAGATCCATGGCCGCATCGACCGGATCGATTACCACGAGCAGAGCAATCGTTGGGCGATCTGGGATTACAAGACCAGTGAAACTCCCAAGGATCCTGAGAAGGCACATATTTTTGCCAACCGATGGACCGACCTCCAACTGCCGCTCTACCGACACCTCGCTTTTTCGCTCACCAAGACCCTGGACGTCGATCTTGGCTACATCCAGTTGCCCAAGTCTCTGGAGAAGATTCAGTTCCATTCCGCGAAATTCAAGCACGAACAGTTGGAAGAGGCGGATCGCATAGCGATTGAGACGCTGCAGAACATTGCAGCGAAGACGTTCTGGCCGCCCAAAGAACCCCGCTTCCCCGATAGTGACCCCTTCCGCTCGATCTGCCTGACCGGTGTGATGCGGAGCGAAAGCGTGGAGGGGAATCTGGAAGGGATAGCCAGCGGAATTGCCGGTAGGCAGTTAAGGCTGGCGAGCGTACCAGAGATCCCGAGAGCGGTTTCCATCGCGCAGCGTCGGGAAACCGATTGGGTACCCGAGAGGATCGCGTTGGGAGGCCCGAGAAGGAATGGACATTTTCCTTCCGAGTGGTTCGATCCCTTATTGATTCGAGCGTCCGCTGGTTCGGGAAAAACCTACCAACTTGCACTCCGAGTCATCCGACTACTGGTTGCCAATCAATCGCCTGAGTCGATTCTGGCAACCACATTCACGCGCAAAGCGGCTGGAGAGATCCTGGTTCGTATCCTTCAGCGAATGGCCGAAGCATCCACGTGCCCCAAAGCTCTGGAAAAACTACGCCAAGATCTGGGTGGGATGGAGATCGAACCAGAGGAGATGGCATACCATCTAAAGCGAACTTGCCGAGTGCTGCACCGATTCCGCGTCGGAACGCTAGATTCCTTCTTCGGACAACTGGCTCGTAACTTCGCCTTCGAACTGAAGCTACCTCCGGGATGGCGGATGGCAGATGAGTTCACCGAAGAGCGGATGCAACGAATGGCAGCGCAAATCCTGTTCGCGCATCCCGATCGAAATCAGTTGAAGAATCTGCTGGGTATGCTTTTCAAGGGAGAAACCTCTCGCGACTTCCTACGACAGGTCCTCGATGAGATGGTCGGCTGCCTTCGACTCTATCAGAACAGCGACCGTACCGCCTGGGACTCTCTTCAAGTCCCCCCCGCACCTGATCCGAAGCGGCTGTACGAACAGCGGCAAGTATTCGCAGGTGCGACGATCGGCCATAAAACCTTTTTGAAATCGCGAGACAACTTGCTCGCGATGTTTGAAAAACAGGAGTGGTCGGCCATTCTTCAGACCACATTGATGACGTCGCTGGAATCCGATTCCCCGAAATTCAGTGGCAAGCCCTACACGCCGGAGGTGATCGAGGCGTTGACTGTAATGCGCGCCGAAGCTTTGCATCAGGAACTTGCAATGATCAAAGCCAGAACGATTGCAACCTACGATCTATTAGAACTTTTCGCAACTCAACTGGAGCGGCTTCAGGAGGATACAAGGGTCTACACATTTGACTCTCTTTCCCGAAGGCTAGCCACCTGGATGGATCGCCAGACAACCACCGAACTGGCTCGCCGTATGGACCAGGGGGTACACCATCTGCTTCTGGATGAGTTTCAGGATACGTCGCCGGTACAGTGGCGAATTCTCCAGCCGCTGGCTCATGGAATCGAGACAATGGTTGAACACGGTCTCTCGGGAAGTATCTTCTGCGTCGGAGACACCAAACAAGCAATCTATGGATGGCGGGGTGGGGAATCGGCAATCTTCGATGCGTTCG
>JBIINB010000083.1:0-20584 GCA_044337705.1 Pirellulaceae bacterium
GACCTTGCGATCCGGCTCCCCAGGTTCAGGAATCACCAGAACCAGACCTTGCGTCCCATCGGCAGAAAAGGTGTTGGGTTGATAATAAAACGCCTTGTTGGGTAGGTCTCCCAGCGTGATCGTTTCGACCGCTGCCGTTGCATTAGGATCTTTGGGCTTGGCCTGAAGATCGGGATACTTCAGCTCTCTTGATGCCTTGAGTTGAATCCCCCGGATCGACGCAGCGGGCATTGCCATCCCATCCAGAACCCATTCCATTGCGATCGGATCCCCAAGCTCTCGGAAGAGGATCAACTCCCGCCATCTTTCCCAGGAGTCCACCGGTGCTCCACCGACCTGTGTGATGGTGCCGCCCACCTTCAGTCCTGCTTGGTCGGCCGGCGAACCAGGAACCACCGCATCGATCTTCATCCCTTTGGGATCTTGGTCGACAGGATGGAGAATCAAGCCCAGAAAGGGCTCGCGGTACGGTGGAATCTTAGCTGCCAGCTCCGCCTTCAGCTCAACTCTTTCTCCATCGCGCCGCACGGCGATGGCGACCATATCTCCCGCGTCCAGGGAGCCCATGGCATGCTGCATTTGATTCCAACGAGCGATAGGCCTTTGATTGATCTCCACGATTTCGTCCCCGGCCTTCAGGCCGGCAGCGATCGCGGGAGATCCTGGTGCCACGCCCGCCACCACCACCGGACCGGTGAACGGATCATCGCTCTTGGGTCGCATCCCCAGTTTTCCGGGCAGGATGGTGGTACCTGCCTGAGCCACCGGGAGCTTGGCAAGGATCTGATCGATCGGAATCGCAAACCCGATTCCCGAATCGTACCACTGCGCCGTCTCGCCTTCGGTGGCAATGCCCGGGCGGATGGGGGTCAGCACACCAAGCACAGCCCCGGCTAGGTCGATCAGCGGTCCACCGTAATTGGTCGGCGAGATCTTGGCGTCACATTGGATCGCTTTCTCATAGACTCTTCCTTTGGCACTCAGGATCCCGGCCGAGACGCTGCAGCGATCGGAGGCAAAGGTTTTACCTAGAGCAATCACCGTTTGCCCCACACGCGCGGCGTTCACATCGCCGGGAGTTACTGGGGTCAGTGGCTGAGGCGGTTCGATTTTCAGGTAAATCAATTCGCGATGCACATCTTCCACCCGCTTTTGAACCGCCAGGCGAGTACCATCTGCGATGATCACCGAAATCGCGCCGGCAGCAGCCGGTGTGCTGAAGCGACTGGCGACCAGCCAGCCATCCGACGTGAGGACCGTGGCAGTGGTTAGAGCCGAGGTGGCGCCCGTCTCATCCCCTTCCAGGCCAGTGCTTCCTGCAAAAACTTCAACGCGCAGAACCGACGGACAGGCTTTTTCCACAGACCTCGCGACCGCTTGCTGCAACGCCTGCGAACCGGCATCCTGTGCGTAGATAGCCATTGGCAGCCCAGCGAAAAACCACAGCAGGAGCGACATTTTGGCTGCGGTGGAGCCAACGCCGCGAAGAGGAAGTGAAGGCATTGAGCGGACGAGATTCTCCATCGAAATCAAACCTCTCCTTGCGACAGTTTCAGGGCTGAATCTTCATCGAGAGGATCTGCCCATCACGCTGCACCACCAATTGAAAGCCATCCGCTGATTCCAACGAATCCAGTATTTTCCGCAGCGTCGCCTGGCCGTCGACTCTTTGGTCATTGACCGACAGGACCAGATCGTCGGCCATCAGCCCAGCCTTTGCCGCCAGGGAATCAACAGCCACCTGATCGATGTAGGCCGGAGTTCTGGCAAGGATGTCAGGTACCATCGCCATCCCCAGTCGTTCCAATCGGTGTGGATCTTTTGCTTTTGGCATCTCCACCGGCGCTGATCCCGTTTTACCTTCCAGGATATTCTTCACCGCCTGGGCGACAACTTGGCGAGGCAGTGCGTAATTGATCCAGGTCTGCGATCGCTCGTCCCTCAATTCCTTCCCCAGCATTCCCAGCAGTTCGCCCTGCGCATCGATGGCCGCCCCTCCGGTAGCTCCCGGGTTGTTGGTCATGGTGTCCAAGATCAGGATGTCGCCTCGGTAAGGGGTGGCGAACCTGCCCCGTTTGGCTTCCATTGGAGCTTTCGCCATCAGCACACCGCGCTGGATGCTGCACCATTCTTTCCCCTGCGCGATCCCGAACAGATTGCTGACTGCAAAGACTCGCATTCCCGGCTCGACAGGGAATTCACTATCCAGCGAGAAAAAAGGCAATCCTTCCGAATCGATCTTCAGCACAGCAAGCTCGGAAACCGGATCGGTACCCACCAGAGTCGCTGGCCATTTCTTGCCATCCCACGTCACCACCTGCGTCGACTCGACATCCAGCACACTGCTCCAGGAGGTTGCCACATGTCCGCTGGCAGAGATAAGAAATCCCGACTGATAGCCTTCGATCCCCCGGACACCTCCTGCTCCATAAATCTTGACCATCTTGGGCTGGACCAGGGCATTCCAAGCGGCCATGGATCCTTCGGATGAGCTGGCGAGGGACTCGTCCTGCTGCGCCTTCTCGCCATCCTCGCGAGGCACCCATGGGAGAGGTGGCCCGGCTGCAAGGCAGATTGGGAGCAACTGCACTCCTAGCAATCCCCCCAAAGCCAATAAGCTGGCCAAGACGCCGCTCTTTCTCGACCAACAGATCATGGACTCCCCCCTTCCTGATTGGAATCGCTTCCGGCAGGAGAAGCATCCTTCGCAGGTTCCGATTCGCTGGAGGATGCTTGACTCTGCTCCACACCCTCCCGCGATTCGATCTGTAATTCCCAAGCCAAGTCGGTCCCGTAGATCAGGCGCACACGCGTCGGCAACGGAAGGTTGCCATCTCCCTTGGCCTCTCCAGCTGGCGGCGCAAAATAGATCTCTGCTGGATCTTCATCGGGGGAGGTGTGAAGCTCTATCAGCGCGATCGCACCTGGCGAGCTCGATTGTTCGGTATGGAGAAAGACCCTCGCTTCGATCGACCCGACTGCCCAGTGGACCTCATCATAAAGAAGTGGCTGTTGGGGAAGTGGAGCCCTTCCCCAATAAACCACCTCACCGGCCGATGCGGGACCGGCGCGATGCCAACGCTCCCAAAGCCAGATTCCAATACCTAGAGCTGCTGTCTGCTGAGTGGAGACGAGGTCGGCCCACTGGGAATCTTTTTCGATCGCTACAACCGTTTCACCGGCCTGCATCCGGATTGCGGATCCGTCCAGTTCGATCGAGGCTTGACCATCATCTCCGGCGGTCTTTCCCTTCCAAAGACCGTCCGGCTGGCTGCTCCATCCCATCGGTCGCATGGCCAGGATTCGATCCAGTTCCTTGCGATTGAAAAATCCGTTGATGAAACCTTCCCGCTGCTGGTACCGGGGATCGTCGGCCAGTCCGTTGCCAGCCCCCTCCGATTCCTTGCGATCCTTGTTGGATCGATCTTCCGCATCACCAGGCTCTGGTACCTCTTTTCCATCATGTTCAGATTTCTCCGGCTTGCCCTCGGGAGATTCTGGTTTCGATTCTTCGACTGCTTCCCAAAGCTCTTCATCGTTATGTAGCGGCATCAACCGCACCCAGACCGATTCTTCACTCCCATCTTGATGACGCACAGCGACAGGAATCCGCCATCCCGCAGGAAAAATGCCGACCACATTTTTCAGTTCATTGGCTGTTGTGATTTCCCGTCCAGCGACTTTGAGCACCTTGTCGTCATAGCGGATGCCTCGTCGGTAGGCATCGGAGTTCGAAAGGATGTTGGTGACGATGGCGGCACCCTCGTCGGTGACAACCGTGAAGCCAAGGGTGGCATGGTCGACAAGCCGTCCAGCCTTCAACGCCCCAAGAAAGTATCCGACCTGATTGCTGGAGATGGAGTAACCGACCCCCACGTTGACTCGCCCACGCTTCTCGAAGGAACAGCGGCCGTTGATTCCAATCAGTTGGCCTTTGGCGTTGAACAGCGGACCACCAGAGTTGCCAGGGTTGATCGATGCATCGGTCTGAATGCAGTCGGTGTATTCCAGAATCGTCCCGGCAGGGTACTGGTAGCGGCGCACCCCGCTGACCACACCGTACGTGACCGTCGGCTGAAGATTGGTCGCAAGAACAAATGGGTTGCCGATGGCGAAGCAACCATCTCCGGGCTGCACCGTATCGCTGTCAGCGATGGCGGCAGGGATGAAGTCATTCCCCTCGATTTGGATTACCGCCACATCACCTGTGGGGTCGACACCGACGATCACCGCGTCGTGCACCGTACCGTCCGACAGCCCCGCTCGCATCCGAGTCCCGAACGGGCTGGTCACGTGAAAATTGGTGACGATGTAGCCGTCCGAGGAAACCAGGACTCCGCTCCCTCCCCCCTGTCCGCTCATTCCGAAAATCGCCACCGCGCTTCTGCTAGCCCGCTCCACGGCTTCGATTCTTGCCGTTTCCAGTTGCTGCACCTGCTGGTCCAAAGCCGGAGAGACCTGTTGAGCCACCAGATTTCCAGAGGTCAGCGATGCCATCCACAGCGTTAGCATCGAGACCCGAATGCACCGATCACTCCAGTGCAACGATGCTTGGGAACGGCCGGTCCATCCAAGTCGATGACGATCAGGCATGGCAGGTTTTCTCAGGTGGCAATCCGATCTTCCGCCGACACTTCCAAGGCCCGACGACGCGGCGAACATGTCATTGTAGCCCATGGCCACCGGGCAGAACCTCCCTTTCGCCGTCAATTGGTCAGTTCCGCCCCGGTTGCTCAGCGCCCACCATCGCCGACCGTTCCAGCTTTTTTCAAAAATCTCGCTTGCGACCAGAGAACGGCATTGCCTGCCTGGATAGCACCTTGGGTGCGGATGCGAAGCTGGAGTTTCTTGCCGGGCGCGACCATAGCCTCCAACGGCAGTTCCGATTGATCCGGGCCGATCGTCTGCTGGACGACTTGCTGATCCTCCTGCCACAACTCCACCGATAGCTCGGCGCGAAGCCCTTCCTCATTGGGCCTAACCAAAGTAGCCAGAAAACGGTCGCAGCCGGTGGGGACGCGCGTCTCGTAAAAACCGTCGTTGAGAAACAGCAGATCCCTCGACTTGGTCGCATCCGCGATGCGGCTAGTCCATAGCGGCGATAACTCTACCGTGGCGGAAGCCCCCGAGCCTCTAGCCGCATCAATGCCAAGGCGTGATTGGGTGGACGATTGCAGCGCGGGAATATCGGCTAACCAGGTAATACTGGAGGTGCCGAAATCGATCCTCGCCAGTTGGTCATATCGAAGTCGATGGCTGACGCCCGAACTGGTTTGCAGAGCCAGCGTACCGGAATCCCCGTCGTTGCGATCCCATTTCCACTCCGTCGCATTCCAACGCGATCCATCAACGGTCTCAATCGCCACGCCAGGCAACACGTCGGCCGACTCCTTGCGGAACCACACCACCCCCAGCAACCGATCCTTTGGTGCCTGAATTGTCTGACCGTCGAATTCAAATTCGACTTGATCGGCCGAGACACCCAGAATCGTCCCGACGACCTGGTCCACCGACCCATCGCCACGCACCACCACCAGCTGATCCCCATCGGCTTTCTGCGACAACATCCGATCCCACGATTCCCGCTGAGCTGCATCAGGGTTGCGGAGGAGCCACCAGGAGACGGCATTGGCAGGCAGCGTTCCTGCATCGGACGCGCTGGTCCACTGCCCCTTCCCTTCCTTCCATTCCAGAGTTCGGACCGCCAATTGCGTCCCGTCGGCAATCTGCAAGATGCCTACACCTTCCTTCCCGAGGCTCGAAGTGCCACTGGAAGCCTTCCCACCGCTCATTCGAATCTGCTGCAGATCCCGTGCCGGCAACGTGCGAGGTCCGTCCGCAGCCTGAAACACCAGTTTATCGGTCGCTCCCTCCAGCCATCGCCCGTCGAAGGCTTCGCCTTGCATTGGTTCCACCCGAACCTGCTGCGCAGTGGTGGGATCGGTCCAAAGCATCAGGATCCAGCAACCTACCAGCCATCGTCCGCTTTGCCGAATCATAGGATCCATCTCCCCCACTACGCGTACACCGACGGTCATCCCGTTGGCTTTATTATTCGAGCAACCAACTTTTCATTCCGCCAAGTTGATTCACACACCTTTCGATACCCCAGCCACGAGGGTAACACAACGCAAGCGATTGCGCAGAGGGACAAGGTGGAGAATATGCTGTGCTGCCCATCAACTGCCCCGCCTCAGCGGCCCCGGACGGCATCTTGCCTGCGACGCAAGTTGCTGGGATTCCTTACAATGGCTGGAACTCACAGGTGGTGTTTCGGAAAAGGCGGACGGAAACGGAGCGACCTCATGCGTGCAGTCTACATGAATCAGCCGGGTGGGCCGGAAGTCCTTCAGTACGGGCATCTAGAGGATCCCCAAGCTGGTGAGGGCCAGCTGCTGATCGAAGTCCATGCCGTCTCCATCAATCCCATCGATACCTACATCCGCAAAGGAGCCAATTACTGGCCGCTGCCACAGCCTTATATTCCTGGAGCCGATTTCGCTGGAAAGATCATCGGCCTGGGGCCCGGCGTGCAGGATTGGAAGGTGGGGGACCGAGTCTGGGGCTCCAATCAGGGGCTGCTTGGTCGTCAGGGGTCCTTTGCCGAACACATTGCCGTCGACGCTCCGTGGGTCTATCCCATCCCCGAAAACGTTCCCTACAGTTCGATGGCTGCGATCGCCTTGGTCGGAATCACCGCTCACCTGGGCCTTTTTCGCGAAGCCCAACTCGCTTCCGGCCAGACGCTGTTCGTACGTGGCGGTACAGGAGGCGTCGGGAGCATGGTGGTGCAGATGGGCCATATTTCGGGGGCTCGTGTCATCACTACCGCCGGGTCACCTGAGAAAGCCCATCAATGCAAGCTTTTGGGGGCCGACGAGGTGATCGAGTATCACAAAGAGCCGTTGTCAGCGGCCTTGGCAAGGCTGGCACCAGGAGGTGTCGATCTCTTTTGGGAAACGCTCAGGGAGCCAGACTTTGAACTAGCTGTATCGGCGATGGCCCCACGCGGGACGATGGTCCTAATGGCCGGGCGCGACGCCAGACCCCCATTTCCAGTGGGACCATTCTACGTGAAGGAATGCAAGCTGACTGGGTTTGCGATGTTCCAGGCACCACCCAATATCCAGCGGCAGGCAGCAAACCAGATCGCTGATTGGGTTGCCCAAGGAAGACTGGTCCCTAGGATCGACCGAGTGCTTCCCCTCTCCCAGGCCCAATCGGGGCATCGCCTTCAGGAGGAAAATACTGTTGGAAAATCAGGTGCACTGGCGGGAAAAATCGTCCTGGTGCCCGATCACCTGATGAGTTGACAGATGCACCCTGGAAATCAACCCCGCAAACTGAATCAACTCCGGTTGACGAGAATGCCGATCCCTCAGTAATCTAAAGGGCTTGCGATTTTCCGAGCCACCAAAGGGGTGGGGCGTGCGCAAGTTCATGAGGTCGGCTTGGTTGGCAGATCGGTTGAGTTGACGAAGGACGACGGCTTGTTGGGGAAGCGTTTCATTACCACCTTCCTCGAAACGACTCGTTCTGTAGGCCGGACCGTTGGGGTTGGCTCTATTGTTCAACGGGACCTGAAGTAGTCGGATCTGCCGGCGAGCGTTGGAAAGGATGGGACGGATGTCGACAGAATTGGTACAGCAGCTGATCGAATCAGGAGTTCACTTCGGTCACCGGGTCAGCCGGTGGAATCCGAAGATGGCGCCGTACATTTACGGCCGCAAGAACATGATTCACATCATCGATATCCGCGAAACCATGCGCGGGATCCTTCGCGCCAAGAAGTACTTGTCGCAGGTCGCCTCGGGCGGGTCGCTGGTGCTCTTCGTCGGAACCAAGCGTCAAGCTTCCGAAGTGGTGCAGCGGGAAGCCGAGCGTTGCGGCATGCCGTTCGTCAGCGAACGCTGGTTGGGCGGTTGCCTCACGAACTTCCGCACGATTCGCAACCGGATGGGACGGTTGGATGAGCTGGAAACGATCATCAAGTCCGATCTGATCAACGGCTATTCGAAGAAGATGCAGTCTTCGCTCAATCGCGAATACCGCAAGGTCTTCCGCAACCTAAACGGCTTGCGTACGCTCAACCGCCTCCCAGAGTGCCTCGTCCTTGTCGATCCGAACAAGGAAAAAAACGCCATCAAGGAAGCCAAGGCACTGGGGATCACCACCGTCGCGCTGATCGATACCGACTGCGATCCCACCATGGTCGACCTGCCGATCCCAGGAAACGACGACGGGATTCGTTCGATCGACTTGGTCATCCGCCAGCTTTCCGATGCGGTTCTGGCAGGCCGAGCGGAAAATCCGGAGTTGACCAAGTCGCTGCGTCGCGAACCAGGACCAAGCGGGAAGGCCCAACCTGCAATCGAAGACATGGCTATGGAAGCCAAGGACTGATCAACCTCGGCAAAGCTTGCTGCTGGCTGAGGTTAATTGAAGCAGGGTTTGATGAAAACCGGATGGACAAAGACTCACGAGGGATCGATCTTTCGATCGGCCCTCGGGGGTAAGAACAGATCCCGTCCTGCGAACCTGCCAGACAACTGGCAGGTTTCTTGCCTTGCCATTATCGATAGTAAACGGCCCGTAAGGCGGCCTGGGGTGCATCGATTGCAACCATGAAGCTGCGGGTGATTCCAAAGGTTTTTTCTCAGGGAGATAGGATCCATGGCAGACATCTCTGCCGCCTCGGTTAAGGCGTTTCGCGAGCGAACGGGGCTCCCTCTGATGGACTGCAAGCAGGCCCTCACGGAAGCCGGGGGAGACGAAGAAAAGGCGATTGAAATCCTCCGCAAACGTGGGGAGAAGAATTTCAATGAGAAGAGCAAGAGTCGCGAAACGGCATTTGGACGTTTCGGGATCCATGCCTGCAGCAGCGGCAAGGCGGGAGCTATTGTCGAACTGAAGTGCGAAAGCGCTCCCGTGACGCAGAATGAGGAATTCATCCAGCTGGCCAACGACTTGGCTACCGCCCTGGCTCATCAGCCGGTGTCGAGTGCCGAGCAGCTTCTGGCGCTGGCCTCCCCAAGCAAGCAAGGAATGACGCTGGCAGAACAGCTGGCCGAACTCTACAACCGGATTCGTGAAAAGTTCGAAGTGGGGCGATTCCATCGCTTCGATGGTCCCTGCGGTGGTTACAGCCATAACAGTGGCACGGTTGCAGGTGTCCTGGTGTCGATCCAGGGTGGCAATGACGCCGTCGCGAAGGACATCGCAATGCATATCGCGGCGATGCGTCCAGCGGCCCTCTCCGTGGCGCAACTGGATCCTGCCATCGTCGAGAAGGAGCGAGGGCTGCTTCGCGAACAGGCGCTGGCGGAAGGCAAGCCAGCCAATATTGTCGACAAGATGGTCGATGGTCGACTGAAAGTGTTCTTCGCCGAGCGAGTGCTGCTGGAGCAGCCGTTCGTGAAGGATGACAAGCAGTCGGTCGGTGCCTATGCCAAGGCCAACGGGATGGAAGTCAAGGATTTCGTCTGCATGATCCTGGGAGAAGGCGCAACGACCACTTGAGGCACTTCGCAACTTCGATCCCGAAATCGACTCAATCGGATCTTCAGGCCGAGCGTCCCACAGAAAGACGCTCGGCCTTTTTTGTCATCTCCCATGCCCCCCCAATTGCACGATCAACTATCGGCCCATGGAAGAATTCCGTAGGCCGATAGATCGTAAGGAAGCGATGACGGAACGGCGCGAATGCCGATGTTTTGCCAGCTGCTCCGTGTTCTGCTGTGAGTTTGACGAGGTTGATCCTGGTCGCGACGACCAGGATCAAGAGTCTGTTAACGCGTCGATCTTTTCTGGTTGGAACCCGCATTAGGGTGCGGGCAATCTCTCAAGGCCTGCTAAAATTTCCGTCATGCCGGCACCTGGAGATGGCCGCAGCTCACGGCGATGCCAGTTCATCGCAGATACATATTCTTTCTCTACAAAGGTTCGGCCAGCCGAACCCATAGGTGATTCCTCGATGTCAGATACCGACACTCCCTCGCCCCAGCCCCATTACCGACGTGTCATCCTCAAGCTGAGCGGCGAAAGCCTGGCTCATTCGGGCGAACGTGGTATCCACATGGACGAGGTTGAGGTGATCGCCAGGCAAATCATGCAAGCCCACGATCTGGGTTGCCAAATCGCCGTGGTGGTAGGAGGCGGGAATATCCTTCGCGGCGGGCATTTCAAAGGAGCCAGCGGGACCAAGATCCAGGAAGCAACCGCCCACTACATGGGAATGCTGGCGACCGTTATCAATGCGCTGGCTTTGCAGGACGCGCTGGAGATGATCGGTTGTCCAACGCGCGTGATGTCGGCGATCCGGATGGATGGGGTTGCCGAACCGTTTATACGCCGTCGAGCGATCCGGCATCTGGAGAAACACCGGATCATCATTCTTGCAGCAGGCACCGGTGGCCCCTTTGTCACCACCGACACCGCCGCCGCTCAGCGCGCCCTGGAACTGGATGCCGATATCGTCCTCAAGGCGACGCGCGTCGATGGAGTCTACAGCGAGGACCCGGAAAAGAATCCCCACGCACTTCTCTACCGTGAACTCGACTACGACACCGTCATCGAAAAGAACCTGAATGTCATGGACGGCACCGCTATCGCGCAATGCCGCCACCACAAAATGCCGATCCTCGTCTTCAACTTCAAGAAGGCTGGGAATATCGTCAAAGCGGTCAGCGGTCAGCGGGTGGGCACTCGTATTGGCGAGAAGATGACTCCTCGTGAAGAGACATGATCTCTCCGGAGGATCATGACGCGATCGATCTTCTTTTCTCCCTGGATGGAAAAGGACTTGCCAGTTGATTACGCATCGCGACTTCATCCCACCAACCATTCGCTTTAGCTGGACCCAGGGGCTGGTGACCCAACCGTGGCAGGTGGCCGTGGAGGCAGCAAGCCATTGGATCGAGAGCGAGCAGATCGACGTCATCAATATCGAGACGGTCAATTTTCCAGTCGGCCAGGAAGACGATACAACGACGCCGGTAGCGATCTCCGATTCGCTTCACCGGCAGTTCATCCGTGTCTGGTACCGCACCAAGTAACAGTACCCCAATGCACCCCCAGTTCGGTCTGTTTGCGATCCAGGTGTAGCCAAGGCTACACCTGGGGGCAGCAAGTGGAGCCGGTCCTTCAATGCGATTCTTCTTCGCGAGGATCGAGGTGCCCCGACCGATTGATGGCCCAAAGGAGCCGCATGCTGATCAGCAGACTGGCGATCACGCCAACGCCTCCTAGCAGCGAGAAATCGCTGATGCCCCAAAAGGGTCTTTGGGTAAAAAGCAGCGGCGGTACCTTGTAGGCCAGCAGTACGGACGACCCCAGGAAGAGACTGCTGGCCCAGATGCCGACGACCAGTCGGTTGATGGAGGGGCTTAGCCCCCTGTGGGAAAGCTGAACATCCAGTTTCCCTTCCTGCACTAGGTCCAATAGTCCACTGACCTGCGTCGGTAGTTTTTCCAGCAGGTTCTCCAGTTCCCAGGAGATCCGATGGATTTTCCGAAACTGCCGACGCGGCGAGAGTCGATTCCGCCAGACCCTTTCGATAAAGGGCTGCATTACCTCCATCAGGCTGAACCTTGGCGCCAGCAGATGCAACGTCCCTTCCAGGGTGATCAGCGTTTTGAGCAACATGGCGGTCTGCGGCGGCAGAAGAATGCGATGGCGATGCAGCAAGTCGGTCATGTCGTTGAGCGCTGCCGCCAGATCAAATTCGCTCAGCGACTGCATCCCGTGCGTTGCGATCAACTCCGATACGTCGATGCTAAGCAGGCTGTCATCCAGCTTCAGCGGCGGTTTTCCGACCCGCTTGATCAAAGCGGTCAGCAGAGCGGCATCGCGTGAAGCGACGGCGATCAGCATCGATTCGATCGTCTCTCGCAACTTCTCATCGATCCGACCCACCATGCCGAAATCAAGCAGTCCGATCTTACCGTCCAAGAGGATCAGAAGGTTGCCCGGATGGGGATCGGCGTGGTAGTACCCCAGTTCGAATATCATCTCGATGTAGAGTTCTGCGATCTGACGAGCCAGTTGCTGAGCGGCATCGGGAGTCGCATGGGATTCCTCAATCCACTGCGCTAGCGGGGTCCCGTCGATCCGGTCCATCGTCAGTACCCGAGCGCTCGAAAGCTCGGCATAGGGCATCGGAATCGTCAGAGCACCATTGCCTTGCAGCGCCAACCGGAACATCTCAAGGTTCCGCAGCTCTCTCTGAAAACTCAGTTCGCGGTTCAAAGACCTCGACAACTGCTCGACAATTGCCACAGGCTGCCAAACCGCCAGTTCTGGCAGTCGCTGAGCCAGGAGGGCAAGCCCCCGAAGAACCTCCAGATCCTCACGAACCAACCGCTGGATATCCTGATGCTGCACCTTGACCACCACCGCCGTTCCCTCCGGCAGTGTCGCGGTATGAACTTGGCCGATGGAAGCGGAGGCGATGGGATCCTCTGCGAATTCGGAAAACAGTTCCTTGGCCGGCTGCTTCAGTTCGCTTTCAATCGTTTTCTGAACCTGTGTCCAGGGATCAGCAGGGCCATGCGTCTGCAATTGCTGAAGTTCGGTCGCCAACTCCGGACCCACCAAGTCCGGGCGCAGCGATAGAACCTGCCCCAGCTTGATGAACGTCGGTCCCAGCTCGCTGAGCGCAAGACGAATCCGCGTCTCCCGGGAGTAACTGGATAACGGAACTCCCTGGCTGTCTTTGATCCAGTCGCGGATGAAGTCCACCTTCAAATGGCTCAGCCAGTCCGCCAGTCCATAGCGACGGAGGACCAGGATGATTTCCTGCCATCGACGCAGGTTTCGGTAGAGCGACGGGATCGAACTGATCCGCATACTGGATTCGCTTTCGAGGGGTCGAAAAAACCAGACGATATGGTGCTACAACGTAGTAGGTGACGACCAATCGACGTTTTACCATGCTACAATGAACTGCCGGGGTATGCCTGGTTGATGGATAACGGAATCGAGCGATATTCCGCCCTCGGCATCGATCCGTCGCAGTGGGGGGATCGAGCGATCCGCCAGCATGCAAATCCGCCAGACCGGAGGGCCTATGGCGAAAGAGAAAAAGCAGGAATCCGCGTCGGGAGCGGAAAAAACCTTTGAACAGGCTCTTGCGGATCTGGAGCTTGCCGTGCGGCAACTGGAACAGGGAACGATGGGGCTGGACTCTTCCCTGGAGGCATACCAGAAGGCTCTCCAGACGCTGAGGTTCTGCTACCAGCAGTTGGAGGCAGCGGAACGGAAGATTGAATTGCTGAAGGGGGTAGCCGAGGACGGGACACCGGAAACAACTCCATTCCAGGAGATGGGTGGCCAACTGGAGGAGAAGCAGCAACTACGATCACGGCGCCGTTCCACCGGGGAATGAATCGGGACGGAGTGACGTAGCGGCATCAAACGGGCAATGAAGCCGATGGAAGGACGTGGGATGGACAAGACGAACATCCTTGGCCAGCGTTGGGAAGAAGCGGTCGCTCTAGTCGACAGCGAACTGACTGGTTGCGTGATGCGACTGCCGCCCGCCTGCCCGGAGCGACTTCGGGAAGCGATCGGCTACTCGCTATTGGCTCCCGGAAAAAGACTCCGCCCCCTGCTCTGCCTCCTGGCCAACCAGGCCCTCGGAGGAACGATGGAAAAAGCGATCCCAGCTGCCTGTGCAGTCGAAATGATCCATTGCTACTCCCTGATCCACGACGATCTGCCTGCGATGGACGACGACGATCTGCGCCGCGGACGCCCTACCTGCCACATCCGCTTCGATGAAGCAACTGCTATCCTGGCCGGCGACGCTCTGATCGCTATGGCTTTTGAAGAACTGGCCCATCGTTTCGAACCCCCTTCGGCGAGGGGAAAAGCTGTTCTGGCATTGGCGCGAGCAGCCGGGCCGGCGGCTCTGGTAGGAGGGCAGATGGATGACCTCTGGGCAGAAAAAAATGGGGGCGACAAGGTGCTGCTGGCTGCGATTCACGCCCGAAAAACCGGTGCGATGATCACCGTATCTCTGGAACTCGGTGGATTATCGGCCGGTGCAGGCAGCGAACAACTGGACAGGCTGCGACAATATGGAGAGCATATTGGACTCGCTTTCCAAATTGTCGATGACCTGCTCGATGAACAATCCTCCGACCAGCAGATGGGGAAGAGGACCGGCAAGGATCGCGACCGTGGAAAGTTGACTTATCCTGGACTCTATGGGTTGGAGGCAAGTCGAAGGGAAGCGCGCAGGCAGATCGATGGAGCGATCGCGGCGATTGGGGCATTCGGCTCCGAAGCCATTCCACTTCGGCAATTGGCGACATTCGTGCTCGAGAGGAGTCACTGAGTTCGATGCATCCGTTGCTTTCTCGCATTGAGTCCGCTCGGGATCTTCACCGGATGTCCCTTCCGGAGCTGGAGCAGTTGGGATCGGAAATTCGCGATGTGCTGTGCAACCTGATGGCCACGCGGACCGCTCACTTCGCTTCCAACCTTGGCGTGGTGGAACTGTGCCTGGCTCTTCACAGCGTCTTTGATTTCCAGGTCGATCGGTTGATCTGGGATACCGGCCACCAGATCTACCCGCACAAGCTGGTGACCGGTCGCTACCACCAATTCGCTTCGATTCGCGAACGCGGTGGCTTGATGGGCTACCCAAACCCGGCCGAGAGTCCATACGATCTGTTCATGACCGGCCATGCCTCCTGCAGCATCTCCACCGCTCTAGGACTCAAGTCGGGCGATATCCTGATGCGTGAACCGCACCGGAGAAGCGTCGCGGTGATCGGCGATGGAGCCCTACCCAGCGGGATTGTCTTCGAAGCGATGAACAATGCCGGGGAATTGAACCAAGATCTGCTGGTCGTTCTCAACGACAATAAGATGTCGATTTGCCCGCGAGTCGGATCGGTCGCCAGATATCTCGATCGACTGCGCTCGAACCCGTACTACACCGGGTTCAAAAGCGAGGTGACGAAAATTCTCTCCAAAGTCCCCGTCCTAGGCGATCCTGCGGAACGATTCCTGGCTCAAGTGAAGGAAGGGATGAAGGCGGGCTTGATCGGTGGCATGGTCTTCGAGGAATTCGGATTCCGCTACCTGGGGCCAATCGACGGCCACGATTTGCCACTCCTGCGGAAATATCTGCAGATGGTCAAGGAAATCCATGGCCCCGTGCTGCTGCACGTCGTCACCGAGAAAGGGCATGGTTACCAGCCCGCCGCCGAAGACCCCGTCCTCTTCCACACCCCACCGGCATTCGTCGAAGAAGGGGGGAAGCCGAAATGGGTCAGCGGCAGTGGTCAGCCGGCCTTCACCAACTTCGCCCGCGATGCCATCGCTTCCCAGATGCGGAAGAATGATCGCATCACCGTGCTGACGGCTGCAATGTGCCAGGGGAATAAGTTGGAGCCGGTGCGGGACGAGTTCCCGAAGCGCTTCTTCGATGTGGGCATATGCGAATCGCATGCAGTCGCCTTCGCTGCCGGACAGGCCAAGGCGGGCATGCGTCCGATCGTCGCCATTTACAGCACCTTCCTGCAACGCAGCTTTGACCAGATCTTCCAGGAAGTATCGCTACAGAACCTGCCCGTCGTCTTCATGATGGATCGAGCTGGCCTGGCCGGACCCGATGGCCCAACCCACCACGGCGTCTTCGATATTCCCTACATGCGACTCTTTCCCAACCTGATAATTCTGGCACCGGCCGACCAGACGGAAGTCGAACCGATGCTGGAGTTTGCTCTGAAACAGCAGCAGCCGGTTGCTATCCGGTATCCCAAAGCGACAGCTCAACGTTTCGAACGGCCCCTGCAACCGATCGAACTGGGGAAGGCTCAGTCGATGAGGGAAGGGACCTGCGGAGCCATCGTCGCCTGTGGCGCCATGGTTGAACAGGCG
This sequence comes from Pirellulaceae bacterium, assembly GCA_044337705.1. GTDB lineage: Bacteria > Planctomycetota > Planctomycetia > Pirellulales > Pirellulaceae > JBEISR01. The sequence goes on from JBIINB010000083.1 coordinate 15,892, forward strand.
CTCGAAGCCGCTCGGCGACTGGAAAACGAAGGACTGTCGGTGGCGGTAATCAACGCGAGGTTCATCAAGCCGCTGGACACCAATCTGCTCGGCAAACTTTTCGCTCATTGCGGCTGGGTCCTGACGGTAGAAGAGGGCGCCAGAATGGGAGGATTCGGCAGCGCCGTGGGCGAAGCGGCGGTCGACCATGGATGGGATGCGAGAAAACTTCGCTCCCTCGCCATCCCCGATCGCTATATCGAACATGGAGATCGAGGCCAACTCCTCGAAGAAATCGGTCTCGATCCGGACGGGATTGTAAAAGCGGCCCTGGAGATGCAAGAACGATTTCGGCAGATCAGAGGGAAGGCGCCTGCAGAACAGGCAGCTGTCGACGCCGTTTAAGAAAGGTCCCAATGGTCCGGGTCCCATTCGTTTCACAGAATGCGGACCGGTCCACAAAGATGGCCCGCTTTCGATCTTGACCCGGACCCGCCTTCTCCAGTACCAACTCCTTCAGTGTTCGTTCCGCCGCTCTTTGTGCAGGGAAGCCATGAGCCAGAACCAATCGCCAGATGCTGTTCCGTTTTTTGATGTCAACCGCGGAAACCACCTGCATCGCCAGGAATTGCTCGATGCCCTGGCCAAAGTTATCGACAGCGGACGGTTCCTCCATGGCCCCGAAGTGACCCAACTGGAAGAATGGACGGCCCAGCAGGCAGCGGCTCCCTATGCCATCGGCTGCGCATCTGGTAGCGACGCTCTCATGTTGGCTCTCATGGCACTGGGAATCGGCCAGGGAGACGAAGTCATCGTTCCCAGCTTCACCTTCTTTGCAACCGCCAGCTGCGTCGAGCGGGTGGGCGCAAAAATCGTCTTTGCCGACATCGACCCAAATACATACAACATCTGCCCCAAATCGGTAGTCGCCTGCATCACGCCACGCACCAAGGCGATCATACCAGTCCATCTTTTTGGTCGCTGTGCACCGATGACCGAACTGCGGGAGATAGCCGATCACCACCGGATTCCGATCATCGAAGATGCAGCTCAAGCTATCGGCGCGGTTCATGCCGGCAAGCCGGCAGGGGCTTGGGGTGAGATCTGCTGCTTCAGCTTCTATCCGACCAAAAACCTGGGTGGCATGGGAGACGGTGGCATGATCGTCTGCCACAGCAAGGAACTGGCCGATCGCCTGCGGCTCTACGCCGCTCACGGCATGCAGCCCCGCTACTACCATCACGTTGTCGGCATCAACAGCCGCTTGGACACCTTCCAGGCTGCGGTTCTTCTGGTCAAAGCCGAAGAGACAGGCAGATATGCAGAGGCGCGGCGAGCCAATGCGTGGCGATATCGACAGGCGCTTGCAACGACATTTGCAAGTGTCGGGGTCGTGCTGCCTGATGAAGATCCCCAAGGTACCCACGTCTGGAATCAGTTCGGCATCCGAGTCCCCGACGGGCGACGAGACGCCCTGCGGTCGTATCTGGTGGAACGAGCGATTGGGACCGAGATTTACTATCCGATTCCACTACACCTTCAGCAATGCTTCCGCCACCTGGGATACCGGGAAGGGATGCTACCGCATACCGAAGCCGCTTGCCGGGAAATCCTCCATCTTCCCATCTATCCAGAACTGCGGCTGGACGAGCATCACCGGGTCTGCGAAGGGCTGAAGAATTTCTTCCAGTCTCAGTCGCTTCGACGTGCCGCCTGATCCGCCCGGCAGCCACCGGCGAACTGGAATTCGTCCGCTCGGGTGCATCATCTGCATCGCGACCTACCCAGTCGACGGCCTGCGAGGATTTTCTCCGCTTCTCAGCAGGCCAATGCACCGTTGACCCCTTCACCCTCCCAAACAACAGTGCACGGATTCTCGAGGAGTTAGCTCTGCCGGGGCATAAGATGCAGATCAGCCTCACCACCGATAAAGTCGTGACAGCGATCCCCGGCGAGTGTCCGATCTGCATCCTGTTTCGGTTGCTTGTGTAGCCCCAATGGATCAAGTGTTCGTCGATAACTGAGGGCACCCGAACACAAAGCGCAGGTCCTAAACTATCTGAGGGCAACCAAAGGGAAACTCGTTTTACTCGTCAATTTCGGGGATTACCCCAAAGCAACCGTAACGCGACTCGCGTTCTAGATTTTCGTGCTTTTCATCCCTTTCGTGGTTCCCTGACAGGATCGAAGACAAACCCATCGCCCGTCAGTTCAAGCAACCCGGATGCCATGTCATCCGCTACGACGTCACAATCCCCTTCAACGGCTCGCCGTTAGTTCAGGCCGATCTCAAAAAGCGTGGAGTTGCGATCTGCGAAGAATGCCACCCTTGCCCCCTTTGGTGGCCTAGCATGAGGCGCAGCATCCTTTGCACCACACCCTTTCAGGGGGAAATGTGGGGGTTACTTTTTGCGACCTCATGGATCTAACTCTTGGATCTCGGCAAATCCGCCAACTTCTTGCTTTTCCCAACGCATTTCGGCTTGGGAATTCTGCCCTCACGAGAACTAAGTATCTCGGGAGACTAGGTGTCCATCGGATTTTCTTTCGATGGACCAATTTCTTTGAAAAAAATTGGGGCTCTTGTTTCAGCTTGAGCTGGCTTTATCGATCAAGTTGGGTTTAACGGCGGAATTCCCAAGGTCCAGGCGAATCTTTCGATGGCCATTGCACCTCTTGTTGCGACGCAGGGAGCAAGCAGAAACCAAGCAATGAAAAGATAGGCAGATTTGATTCGCTTGGGGGCAACTCTAGGATGCAAAAACCGCAACACCTCGCCCCCTGCTATCGAAAAGGAGTGCTTGCCATGAACCACGCGCACGAAGCGTCGACTCTCTTTTTTCCGCGGCCCAAAATGATGAAAGGATTCCTCGACCAGCGGGTCTGGGGCCAGGATTGGGCTAAGCGGCGTCTATGCAGCAATATCTACCACCACTACATGGCTCAGGAGCGACGGCGAGCCGATGACGTCGACCATCGAATCCGGTTTCACGGGCTATTGATCGGCCCAACCGGATCGGGAAAAACGCTGATGATGAAGAGCATCACCGACTTTCTGGGAGTGCCGGTGGGCATCACCAGTGCCGCAGGTTTGGTGGAGGCTGGGTATCGAGGCAATTCGGTGGAGAATGTGATTCGCAGCGTGGTGGATGCTGCTAATCGCGATCCTCGCCGTGCTGAAACGGGAATCGCCTTCGTCGATGAAATCGACAAGATCCGGCGCTGTTCGCTGACCGATCGGGATGTCAGTGGCGAAGGGGTGCAAAACGCACTCCTGACCATGATGGACGGGCGACTCTCCGATGGCGTCGACGGCAACAACTTCCCCACAGTCGATACCTCACGCATGCTGTTCGTCATGGCCGGTGCTTTCGTAGGCCTGGAGGAGATCGTCTCCAAGAGACTGCAACTCCATGCGAAACGATTTGGTTTCTCCGAAGCTCTTGCTAACCGCCAGGTCGCGGTCGAGCCATCGACCGATCTGCTGGACCATGTGACCCCGGAAGATCTGATCGAATTTGGAATGATCCCGGAATTCGTCGGCCGTTTCTCCTGGATCGCCAACTTGAATCGGCTGACGGACGACGACATCTTCGCCATGCTCAAGTCGAATCTGCAGCATACCGCCCTGGCGATGCAGAAGCGGCAGGCGATGGAACATGGTGTCGAACTGACGATCACCGACGAGGCGCTCAAATACCTGACACGTAAAGCGGTGGAAAAGAACACCGGCATCCGAGGTGTCGATTCGGCGATTCGCCAGGTCACCGAAGATTTGATGTTCGAGATTCCGGAATTGGCGGACGCCGGAATCACGGAGATTCAGGTCGACCTGGACTGCGTGCTTGGACAGGGGGCTCCGAAACTTACCAAAGGGACCTCCGATCAGGCTCGGCACGACATCGACCGTCGGCGGCGAGCCGCACAGTGGCTCGGTTCCGAAGGAGTTTGCGCCAAACAGCAGGCGAAGGAAGCGCGGCTGCTGGCGGAGGAACGGCGGAAGGTGATTCGAAAGGCCCAAAAACTCGAAGAGCATCGCAAGAAGCTAGCAAAGGAGCTGACCCATGCCGAATCGATCGACGATTTGATCGAATTCGATTTGGTGGCCGAGGAAGCGCCGGAATATCCAAAGATTGCACCGGAATCCGAAAAGCCCCCGGTGCGACGAGGACGGAAGAAGTCGGAGGAGCAGTCGAGCAACCAGGACAATCCAGAGTCCAGCTCACCGAATTCCAAACCGAAGAAATGCCCTCGCTGCCGTACCAACTTGATCCAGGCCGATGGCACTTGCCAGCAATGCGATCTGCCCTTTTGACCACGGATCCGATCGTCCATGCGATGGGAAAACCTCCGCCGCTTGCCACACGAAGCCAGCCAAAGCCCCTAGCCGCCGGTTCTTCTGGACGCTGAGCTTCGTACAAGCAACAGGCAAAGGAACCCGGCCGCTAGCGCGGTCCGGCTAGACAAGATCGCACCGTCAACCTCGCAGTTTCGGAAAACACCGAAGAGCATTCGCCGTGGTGGCTGTCGCAAGGTCGGCTAGCGGGATACCACGCACCTGAGCGATGCACTGCGCGGTCGCAAGAACCCGCGATGGCTCATTCGCCCCCTTCGACCGAAAGGGCTCGGGCGCCAGGTACGGGCTGTCGGTCTCCACCAGGATTCGATCGAGCGGAATTCTTGCAGCGACGGCTCGAAGTGCCTCCGACTTCTT
>JBIINB010000202.1:0-6466 GCA_044337705.1 Pirellulaceae bacterium
TGGGAGACAAGGTGGAACCACGCCGCCAGTTCATCGAAAAGCACGCCCTGGATGTGAAGAACCTCGACGTCTGACGGTCGACAGGCACCAGAAGCCAGGGCCTCAGAGTCGAAGCTTCCCGCCACAACCGTCGACTGCGCCGGGGAATAACCATCTGCCAACCGATGGCTACTTGTGATGATTGGGATGGATCAGTCCGACCTCGGTAAGGAAGCATTCGATGCGCGGTCGCCATGCCGGCTTTTTGGACCTTGGCTCCCCGGAATCCCTTCCGCACACCCATCGCGAGCCGCGTTGCCCCGGCTGGTCCGGTTGGCTACCGGCCCTCTCCGCCCTGGTCTTCGCCACCCTAGTCTTCGCCGCCTTGCTCGATCCTCAGGCAGTCCGGGGACAAGAGCCGTTGCCGGTCGAATTGCCTGAAGGTTTCTCAATTCAACTGGTCGCTTCTGATGAGCTGGTCCATGACGCCTTCTGCATGACGCTTGATCCAGCCGGTCGACCCGTCATCTCCGGTCCTGCCTACATCCGAACACTCGTCGATACCGACGGAGACGGACGGTTCGACAAGGGGATTCCGTGGACCGGTGCTATTCGCCAGGGAGCTCAGGGTCTGTGGGCTGAAGGCAAATACCGATTCTGGGTCGCCGATGGCGGTCTTTGGCGCAGCGCCGACAACAACGGCGACCTGGTCGCCGATACCCCTCCGGAGAAACTCCTGGCCCTGACGACTGGTGGTGAGCATCATGCGCATGCAATTCGCCGGGGACCGGATGGGTGGTGGTATCTGATGGCCGGCAATCACGCCGAAGGGATACAGAGGTTGAAAAGCGACGGGGATGCCGCCATCCCCGTGGCTCGCGCTGGGACCCTTTGGCGCATCAGCCCCGATTTTCAGCGACGCGGCGTCTTCGCACACGGACTCCGCAATGCCTATGACTTCGATTTCCTGCCCGATGGCCAGCCCGTCACCTACGACAGCGATGGGGAACGCGATATCACCCTTCCCTGGTACCGCCCAACTCGCATTCTGGTCCTAAGCCCCGGGTCCGATGCCGGATGGATCGGTGAATGCTCCCGCGATCCCGATTATCGATTCCTGATGCCCCGCACCCTGGCCTCTCTGGGACGTGGTTCGCCAACCGGTGTCGCCGTCTATCAACACAGCCGCTTTCCATCGAAGTACCGGGGCGCCGTCCTGGCTCTCGATTGGACCTTCGGGCGCATCCTTGCCGTCTACCCAGAACGCGTCGCCGTCTCGGCCGATCACCCCGAAGCCAAACAACTTCGATTGGGGGCCGAGACGTTTCTCAAGTCGACCGGCAGTGCGGGATTTGCTGCGACCGACCTGGTCGTAGAGCCTTCCGGAAGCCTCCTGGTCACTGTCGGCGGAAGGGGAACACGCGGGGCCATCTACCGTATCGATTACCAAGGCCCGGAAGAAACGCCTCTGTCGATCTGGAGAGATGCGACCAACGAGGAACGCAATGGCCCACCTCCCCGATCGCTCGATACCGCTCAAGCCGAACAGGCCGGCAAGCTGCTCCAGCTCCATCCCGCACTGGAATCGCACCAAGTGACTTTCGCTCGGCAACTGGTCGGCGAACGCATCCAGGAGGTCCTCGCCGAAGCTTCGGTAGGGAACTGGAGCTATCAGGAGAAAAGACTGAACGACGCCGCCAGACTCCAGGCAGCCCGGCAACTTCTGGCGCTCCCGGGATCGATGGTTCCCGCTCGGACGATCGATCGCTGGCTGGTCGATCCTGTAGCCGAACTGAGAGCGATGGGATGGCGAGCCATTGGATGGGGCAAGACCAATGGCACCCCCAGCGACCTTGCCAGCTGGCAGAAGAAGGCGGCTGATTTGGTGGCCCAGCCAAGTGGATCCCCTGGATATGCGACCGACTGGGGAGAATGGATGACGCCGGTCGACCAGCTGGCTGCCTGGGAGTGCATCGGCTGGAGACGTTGGACGCTCGACAACGAACCCCTACCCCTGGTACTTTCGGACGCTACCACCAGCCAGGTCAGGCTGTGGGCCATATCGCGCCGCCGCATCCGACAGGGCAATGAGCTACTGCAAAGACTGGCCGACCTCCATTACGCAATCGCCCCCAGTGGCCTGGAAGGGCGAGTGCTGGATGGCCTAGCCTTGGAAGTCTCCCAGAAACGCTGGCCCACCGATGAATCCGCAATGCAGCAACTGCTTACGCATCTTCAAGCCGCGATCGGGGACCTTCGCCATGAAGTACCTCCCCAATCACCGACAGCCAAAAACAGCTTTTTCGACAGCTACCGATCTCGGTTTGCCGAGCGTTTCGACCCCAAGGTGCGCGATGGCTGGACCCGATGGTTGCTTGCATCCATTCAGCAGGCAGGCAGCGACGGCAAGATCGATCTCCAAGTGGAAGCGATCCGAACCCTGGCGATGATCCGCCCGGCATTGGCCGAAGTACCTCAAGTCGCTTTGTCTCTGATCGACGACAAAAGCCACCCCACGTCCGATCTCCATGCGCTGGCCCTGCTGGCCAGCTGCACCCACCCAGCGCCCCCTGAACGTTCCGCTGCCGTCGCTGATGCCCTCCTGTCAATCGAACGCAAGGTGAAGGAGCGAGGTCTCAATACCGACAGTCAGTGGCAAAATCGACTGAGGGATCTCTGGGACGCCCTGCTGGCTGGCGACCCACAGCTACCCGCTCACCTCATAGGGCATGCCGACTTTGGCAAGTCGGATTCGCTTCTCTGGGCGCGATGGCTCCCTCTGCCCCTGCACACTGAGGCTCGCAGAAAAATGCTCGAACGCATGTTGGACAGCGAGCCAAGTACATGGAGTCCAGAGATGATCCGCTGGGCTTTGGAATCGTCGGAAGACCCGAGGCGTGGAGAATGCCTCCGCGTCGCTTGGCAGGAACCGGCATTGCGTGGCGCCGTCCTGGCAACGCTCGCCCGTCAGACCGCGCTTGCCGAAGGCTGGCAGGAGCAGCTTCTAGAACGCCTGGCATCGCCCGATCGTTCCGGATGGCTCGATTCCTGGAATGCGCTGCGAACGCTCCCATCCGGCCCACCGCAAAAGGAATTTCAGTCCCTCACCGAGTTCTTGGTCAGATCAGGTAAGCCTCCCGAAGGGATCCAACCCACCGAACTGCTTGAACGCCTGCAGCGCGCTGCCAACGCCCTTTCGCTTCCTTCCATTCCCGACCAGTTGAATCCCCAAGCATGGCTACAGCTGCTCGGGCAGGCAGGTGGGGAGTCGGTCGAGCTACAGACGCGATTGCAGGCGTTGCAGAGCCCAGGGGATTGGCGGGATCGCGTCGCTCAGGCGGCAGGACAGAAAGGAGATGCCCAGCGCGGCAAACTGCTCTTTCAGCAGACCCGATGCGCCCAGTGCCATAACTCCAGCACCGCCCTGGGACCCGATCTGGCAGGTGTCTCGCGGCGATTTGCAACCCAGGATCTTTGGGAGTCGATTTTCGAACCAAGCAAGTCGATTCCTGACCGCTACCAGGCCTACCGGGTCTTGACCGTAGACGACCAGGTGCTGGTGGGCCTGACAATCTACCGATCGGCTGATGGGATCCTCCTACATTTAGCAGATGGACAGGTCGCTCGCGTCAGCCAGGAGGATCTTTCCAGCATCCAGCCATCATCGCTTTCGTTGATGCCATCCGGACTGCTTGACGGACTGGAACCGCAACAACTGGCCGATTTGTTGCGCTACCTGGAAACGCTTTAAGTTACGTGGAACCTGCGAACAAGGCCGGGTGGGTCGCTATGCGTGGAGAATCCGAGGGAGCTGGCGAAGGGGACCGCAAGGAGGTGCCTGCCTGGCAGCTGCCCCCTGGCGTCTGCCGTGGCGCCTGGGACTACGCTCATCTGCCATCGATCGCACAGCAGTACGATTCATTTCATGATGGCCATCCGCTGCTTCATTTCGATCAGCAGTTCATCGCCCAACAGATTCAGGAGGTCGACCAACAGAGCTCGCCCGTTGGCTACGATCTGGGCTGTGGTACCGGTCGGCATCTGATCGCGCTGGCGCAGATGGGATGGCGCATGGTTGGTATCGACTTGAGCGAATCGATGCTGGAGCAGGTAAGGATCAAAGCAGAGACGCTGGGACTCCAGGAGAAGATCAAAACGCAACTGGCCAACATGGTGGAACTCGATTCGATCCCTGACTCCAGTGCGGATCTTATCCTCTGCATGTACAGCTCGCTGGGAATGGTCCGAGGACGGAAGCATCGCCAGCAGGTGCTGCGCCACGCAGCTCGCATCCTGAAGCCCGCAGGTCAGTGGATTGTGCATGTCCATCATCGCAGCACCTGGTGGCGGGAACCCCAGGGATGGTGGATGCAGGCCAAACAGCTCTGGAGATCGATCGGCGATCGCCAGTGGGAGTTCGGTGATCGAGTCTATCCCTACCGCGGCCTGCCCAATATGTACCTGCACATCTACAGCGGACGAGAACTGCGGCAGGACCTCCAGCAGGCGGGGCTAGAGATCCACCGATGGTGTTGGCTGAATGATCGTTCTAGCGGTCCGCTGGAGGCCGGCTGGTGGCTGCCAAGCCTGCGGGCGGGTGGGATGATCGTGGCCGCCAGGCGGCGATGAGTCACCCCTGAAGATCACTGTCCGAACCGGAGGACCTCAGGAACGCAACGATCCGCTGATGGATCACCTCAGGTGCCTGCGTGGCATCGACGACAAGCGTCTTTCTGGAAGCGCGAGAAAGCTGCGACAGAAATCCATCTCGTACCCGCTGAAAATAGTCCTGACCCCTTTTTTCCAGGCGGTCCTGCGGCCCTTTCATTCTCGACATCGCCAGTTCGACAGGCAAATCCAACAGGATGGTGATCTCCGGCGACAGACTTTGCGTCGCGACGGCACCTACATCCCAAAGTGTCTCCATGGGCAGACCATGGCCAGCCCCCTGATAGACGACATTTGCCAGAAGAAAACGGTCCGAGATGACCCATTTTCCGGCCGCCAACGCCGGGACGATTCGCTGGGCTACCAGTTGAGCGCGAGCCGCCATGTAGAGCAGCATTTCGGCGACCGATGCAATCGGAATCTCCTCGCGATGCAGCAGCAGATCGCGAACCGCTTCACCCAGTGGCGAACTGCCCGGATCGCGAACCAACTCGCACGGGATCCGCTGGACCTGAAGCCATTCGGCCAGCAACTGGATCTGCGTCGACTTGCCTGCCCCATCGATCCCATCGAATGCAACAAACACCTTGGAATTCCTTGTCGCATCAGTCGCGCAGAGGAGAAATCGCCTTTTGAAGCGTCGCCCGCATCACATCGGCAGGTGGCTCCAATCCTGTAAAGAGCTTGTACTGATAGCAGGCCTGCCGGATGAACATATAGCTTCCGGTCAGCACGGGACACCCCTGCTTGCGGGCAGTTTTGACCAGCAGCGTCGACTCGGGGTTGTAGACGGTATCGAAAACCAGTGTACTGGCATCCAGATGCTCGCCATCGTACGGGGTGTTGTCGACATCTGGGAACATACCGATGGGAGTTCCGTTGACGATCAGTGCTGGTCGGACGTCGTAGCGGGAATCCCACGAGATCGCCTTGGCGCCAATGGCCCGCGCCAGCGCCTCCGTCCGCTCCATGCTTCGCGATGCGATTTCGACAATCGCACCACGCTGCCGAAGTCCGAAACCGATGGCCCGGGAGACACCTCCAGCCCCCAGGAGCAGAACCGTTCGCCCCTTGAATGGTTCATCCTGCCCCGTGACTTGCTTCATCGCATCGGTCAGGCAGTCCATCGCTGCACGATAATCGGTGTTGTAACCGATCGCTTCGTCCTGATTGAACACCACCGTATTGACCGCACCAATCTCCTGAGCCGCCTGCTCTGCGCGGCTGAGCAGCGGAAGAATCGATTCCTTGTGCGGGATGGTGACGCTCAATCCGCCGATGCCGAATTCGCGGCACCAACGGAGGAACACCGGAAGCTCTTCTTCAGGTATTCGGAAAGGCAGATAGCGAGCCTGAATGCCATGGTGGGCAAAGGCACTGTTATGAATCAGCGGACTGTAACTGTGCGCCACCGGATCGGCGACCACCCCAAACAACTTGGTGTTGGCATCGATCGAATCGACCCGGTACAGGTCGCGCATCTGCTTGAAGGAGAATTGGCCAGGAGCAATCTGACGCTCCGAATCGAAGGAGCAGTAGGTGAAGGGAGCTCCAAAGCGAGCGGCCAGGAGCCGCGTCACTCCTCCCATATCCCCCATGGCGATCCCGATCGTCGGCACCTTCGACTTATCCATCAGCTCCAGAACCCGGACGACATCCGAAAAGGATGTGGCTAGAGTCGCGATTTTGACGATGTCGGCGTCGTGCTTCAGTAGGCGCTGATGGATCGCTTCCAGATCGACTGGCGTTTCCTGAAAGTTGTGGTAGCTGACAATCCTCTTGGTCTTCCCGTACCGCGGTATCGCGGCCGCGGCGTCGT
>JBIINB010000203.1:0-6393 GCA_044337705.1 Pirellulaceae bacterium
TGCTGGCCCCGAAGCCGGAAGATCTTTAGTCGGTTGTTCAACGATACCAGCCGAAGAACTCCTTTCGGTCATTGGCTTGTCCTGGGTGGATGGATCGAGCGGTGAGTCGTGCGTCGAAAGTTCACCCGAGCGATTTGGAAAATCAGCGGTGGGAGACAGAACGTTCTCTTGGAGCAGTCTTGCATCGAGAGGAGCCGTCGGGGCGATGGCTTCCAATCTTCCTGGTGGATCCCCCGCTGCTACAGCCCCCTCCATCAGGAACTGCAGCATCGGGATGCCATCATCGATCAGCTCCATGGTGAAAAACCAGCAGTTGCCATCCGAAAACAGCTCGTAGAGCGGCACAAGATTTGGATGAGAAATCTCTGCCAGAGAACGGAACTCCTGTTTGAATAAATAGAGGTTTCTCGGATCGAGTTTCTGGAGGGTTTTCAGGGCGACCGAAATACCGTGCTCACGGTCAATCGCCTCAAAGACCATCCCCATCGCCCCAGCGCCAATGGGACGAATAATCTCAAAGCGAGCCTGGAGGGACTGAGGGAGTTCGAAGGCCATCCTCAAGGGAGTGGCTCCAAAGCAAGGAGGGAAAAGGCTGGAGACTTCACAGCAAAACTGGATCTCGCCATTGTTGTTATCAGATCGCAACGACTCAAGTAGCAACCCACATTAGTCGCCCGATTTCAATGGACCGAAAACACCTAGTGCGTTCGCAACGCGAGATGACGGAGTACTACTGTGAGCTACTTTGGACTTGGCAGCAATCGAACCTAACAACGCTCATTTGTCATTGGAGGGTGGTCTCTTTTTTCGATCTTCTTCGTCTTTGAGCCGGCGGTAATCCATGTAGTGAAGGTTGGCGAGGATATTGTCGGTATTGCTGTAAATGTATGAAAGAAAGAACTCCGTGATCGTTGCTTTGCGATTCCGCAACTCCTCCGCCAATCGGAGGACCAGTGGCATGCGCGTCGCATTTTCCTGTTCGAAAGCATCCCACCACTTACGCGCCGATCCGGTGGTGTTTTCCCAATCGAGGCTTTCTTTCTTGACCTTCTCCAGAAGATCCTTGATCTGGCTGGCGCTCCATCCCGACGTGTTGGTGATGCCCGGTGGAAGGCCAGCAGCACCTGATCGCGCGCCGGAGATGCCGTTGGTGGAAGGGGCTTTCGGGAGGCTGGAGAGGCATTCCTGGCGAAGCTCCAGATCGAATCGACTGAACTTCGCCGCTGCTTTCTCGAGTTTCGGTTTGCCCGACTCGGTAATACACTGCCGGTCAATGACGACCCGGGTCACCCCCTCATCAGCAAGATCGACCCACCGGTAATCGACCGAATCCACGGCGCGGCCAATCAATCGATGCAGGCCTCGTGCGCCCGTCCCCAGTCGGATAGCTTCGTCGGCGATCTCATCCAGTGCATCGTCCGTGATGACCAATTCGATCCCATGCAGTTCCGCGATCTTCTTCTGCCGTTCTAGAGCGGATCCCTGTGTGCTGTCGCTTACGATCGCACGCAAATCGGCTCGCCCCAACTCATGCAAAGCAGTGATCGTCGCAAAACGGCCGATGAATTCCGGGATCATCCCAAATTCCACGAGGTCGGTAGTCACCGCTTGGCACAAGGCACGGTAGATCGGCTGGTCCGGGATGGTTTCCAGATTCTCGCGAATCCGGCGAGTAAATCCTATTTTTGATTTTTCGCCTTGCCCAAGCCTCCGCTCGACAATCCCCTGCAATCCGACAAAAGCTCCCGTACAGACAAACAGGATGCGCGAGGTATCAACCGGTTCGTGTTTGACATTGTCCACACTGTCGGCGATTCGACCGTCCAGCATCGTCAGAAGCGCGTTTTGCACCCCCTCCCCACTAACGTCCCTTACCCCGCCACTGTCCTGCCTACGAATTTTGTCGATCTCATCGATGAACAGGATCCCCCGCTCGGCAAGTCGAGGGTTACCATCAGCTCGATCCAGCAACGATTTGATGATGTCATCGACCGAACGTCCTTTGTAGCCGGCTTCCACCAACGAGGTAGCACTAGCGAAACTAACTGGAACTCGTAGGTAATCGGCCAACTGCTTGACGATGAAAGTTTTGCCCGAACCAGTCGGACCAAGAAGCAGGATGTGGTACCTTCCCAAGTCGGTTCCTTCCAGATCCCGATAGATCTGGGAGATGTAATGGTTGTAGACGCTGACAGCTATGTCCTCCTTGGCTCGTTGCTGTCCGCGTACGGAAAGATCGAGGTGAGCTACCATTTCTCGAGGGGACGGAAGAGTCAGCGACTCCGAACCTGGGGCCGAGGAAGTAGACATCAATAGACCTCCGAGCGGCTGGACCTTAAGAAAGCGGTCGTATCGCAATGCGAAAAGAAGTATCGCTTTGCATTGTACCCCATCCACCAAAGAGGGGGCAGACTCTGCCCGATGTTTCGTTGTGGCCTGAAATCTTTCGTCCCAAAACTACCGCCCCAAGCGATGCACAGCATCTGCCGTCCAAGAAAGCCCGGTAGCTCGATAGGAACTCGCAAAACCCCAAATACCCCAAGCACACAAATGAGCGTTTTCAATCGTGCAAGACAAAAATCAGGAATGTCAGAGCCAAAAGGTCGGTGGTACGAGTCTCTCCATTTCGGCTATCTCCAATCTCCAAACGAATCATCCCAAACCAACCATACACCCCATACCTCCAAATATTTCAAAAAGTGGGTGGCACGAATTTCTGCTTGCTTGGCTTGCCTGTTTCGGCTTGTATCGATTGCGGATGACGCCACAGACCACCCACTATTGAGGGGCCGTCCAGTGGGGTGGTGGGGGATTTGGACCCGAATCGGATGAGTTGAGGTAGGCGAGAAAGCGAAGAGAAAGGCGAGCCGGCTGTTTAAAAGAGCGGGATTCCAAGTGAACGGGGATCGCGACCATGATCTCCAGCCTTCCCAACTTGCAACGACGACTCGCTCTGGCTGGCCTCAGAACTGGACAATCAAGGAACTGGAGGAAGAAAAGATAGTTTTCTCCTCCATCGAAAAAACGAGTACCGCTCCACCTTCCGCGCGACTGGTCCCGCATGTCCACGCCCAAAAAGGGGAAAAGTCCCAATGTTCTTCCTTTTCTCCATATCTCTTGTTGGTCTTTTCCATTAAAACATGGGTCGCTGTAGGGTGTTTTGCCTTTGCCCGGCTAATCGACAATCCGGGTCGCTTTTTTGGCTTGCAAAGAGCGGCTAGGAGCTTTCTCACAGGGCCGATCACCCATGGTCGATCCCCGCCAAGTTGGCAGGGGAGATTGCGGGAGCATTCACCGGCGAGTCGTTTCTGAGTTGGTGGCGGCACGATGGGGCAGTTCCTGTTTTTCTACGAGCGACCTGAACCATCGACATGGGCCTACATGTCGACGTTTTTGGTGATCGGTATTTTTTTTCTTTTCCACCGGTTCTGGAGTCTTCGGAACCTGGACCTTCTTCTGATCATCCTCCTGACCCCCGGACTTCTGATGGTCTATGAGGGGCGTGAGCTGGAAAGATCACAGCCACAAGTTGGCTCGGTTCTTCGCGTGTCCGAGTCGAATGAAATGCTGCTGCCCCCAGCAAGCGAGGGAAAAAACCCAGTCTCTCCCCTGGTGCATTGGAACCCAGCGAATGCCCAGATGCAGGAGAAAGAGATCGAGGCGATCCTGGCGGACGAGTCAACCGGTTCGTCGGCAGCATCTGGCGCAGCAGCGAATTCAGTCCCTTCACCCAAACTGGCCCAAGCGCGAAAAACGCAATTCTACGGCTTTATCTGGCTACTCGGCGTTGGCGGTCTTTGGACGATTCGCATGCTGGTTGATACCGCCATGGTCCGTCGCCCGCTGCTGGAATCCAACTTGACTATCGGCGGCCAGATCTTTCTTGGAGTCTGTTTGTTTCTTTTTCTGATGACCAATGTCCTAACCAGCAGCGCCCCCAATCAACGCACTGGAAAGCAGTTGGGGCCAGGTTACGTTTTGTTGAATATGTTGCCCGATTTGCCGACTACGCCTACGCGGGACTCTGAAGCTTCTCCGGAGGGAATCGGACGCGGTTTTGGAGAAATTCAGGCAGCGCCCTTGGTAATCGCTCGTGTTCTGGCCTTGGTGGCCAATCTGATGCTGATCGCGGGAATGGTCCTAGTCGCACACAGTCACTTCAGTAATATTCGAACAGGAGTCGGGGCAGCCTTGCTGATGCTGCTGCTTCCTTACACTGCTCAAATGTGCGGTCGAGTCGACCATGTGCTGCCTGGCGCCCTGCTCGTGATGGCGATCTATCATTATCGACGGCCTGCAATGTCAGGATTCTTCCTCGGGTGCGCCGCAGGGCTAGTTTACTACCCATTCTTTCTGCTCCCCCTTTGGTGCAGTTTCTACTGGCAAAATGGTCTGAAGCGATTCCTCACTGGACTCGGCATCTCCCTGCTTGGACTGTCCATCGCCCTGGTGTTCTTCGGCGGCGACTCAAGCCTGCTGTCGCATCTACGGCAAATGTACGGTGTCTTTCTTCCCGCCGTAGAGGGACTGGAAGGGGTCTGGGGCCTTGGATGGCACCCCTATTTTCGCCTTCCCTTGTTGGTTGCCTTCGTCCTTCTTGCCGCATCCTTCGTTTTCTGGCCCGCACAGAAGAACCTGGGAACCTTGCTTTGCTGTTCCGCTGCCATCATGGCTGCGGCGCAATTCTGGCATGGCTACGGAGGTGGACTGTACATGGCTTGGTACCTACCTCTGGTGCTTCTGACGATCTTCCGTCCCAATCTGGAGGATCGCACCGCCATGACGATGGTGATTCCGCTAGGTCAATTTAGCAAAAACAAATCACAGGCCCGTCGACAAGACGAAGACAGTCTGGTCATTCCTCCAGCCGCCTGACCTCTCAAAATCCAAGAGTTGCACAGCGATTCTCCCGAATCGCATTTCCGCACTTAGTTCGGTTGCACCATCAGCGATGATTGCACCCAATTCAGCCGCAGTCGCTCCGTTCGCTCCATCCGGTTTCGAAACGTAGCCCCAGACATCGACCGCCACATCGCTGGCTGGACGCTGGAACTTACTCAAGAAGAAATCGTAGATTCCAGGCATTCGGTGATCGCCTGGCAGACTCCCGGCAGATTCCTGGGAGTCAACCCGGCGACATTGATACGCCCAGTACCCACCAAATAAATTCCCTTCTGGCTTTTCAGCCAGTCGGCCTGCATGGCATTGAGCCCCGTGTAGGAGAACATTCCTTTCTGGTCGAGCAGGAACGAGAAGTCTCGCGTGGAACCGGCGTCGCGCATCCCTTGCACCAAAGCTGTGCGCATGGAACTGATACGACCTCGCATCTGATCGACCTCGGACTCCCAAAGCGACCGCAGTGAGTCATCCCCGAGAATCGTCGCGACGATGGCACCGCCATGACGTGGTGGGTTGCTGTAGTTGGCACGGACCGCCAACTTCATCTGGCTTAGCGTGGCCGTTGCACTGGCCGGGTCGCGCGCGACAATCATCGCTGCACCGACCCGCTCGCTGTAGAGCCCGAAGTTCTTTGAAAATGAGGCGCAAACCACCAATTCCGCATGGTGTTTCAGCAAGGCTCCCAATCCAACCCGATCGGCCACCAGTCCATCGCCAAATCCCTGGTAGGCGAAGTCCACCAGTGGCAGCATTCCGAGTTTCGCCGTCTGTTCGGCGATTCGATCCCACTGCGCTGCGGTCGGATCAATCCCGGTTGGATTGTGGCAGCAACCATGCAGGCAAATCATATCCCCAGGCCTAGCTTCCCGCTGAAGGCTCTGCAACATCGCATCCAGATCAAGCCCGGTCTTTGTATCGTCCAGATAGGGGAAGTAACGAGTCTGAAGCGAGGCCGCCTGGAAAATCGATGGATGATTCGGCCACGTCGGTTGCGTCAACCAGACGGTACCGCCTCGGTAATGAGAGCCGATCGTGTCAGCCACCACCCGTAAGGCCCCCGTCCCGCCTGGGGCTTGAACCGCTGCAACACGTTTTGCATCGACAGCGTCACCGAAAACCAAATCCTGGACCAGGCGATTGAAGTCGGCCAGGCCATCGATACCCAAATACCCCTTCGTCTTCTCTTCGCTCCACAACCGCTGTTCGGCCTTCTTCACCGATGCGAGCACTGGAGTCTGACCAGCTTCGTCCTTGTACACGCCTACCGTTAAATTCACCTTGTCGGTGCGCTGATCTTTTTGGAACGCATCGGTCAGTCCAAGAATGGAGTCGGGGGGAGCGACAGGAAGTGATTCAAACATCTTCGTTGGCAACTCGCAGATTCTAAGGACATTGCAGCCGATTGGGAGACAACCCCCGATACGGAAACATCTTCACCCCAAATTCAAGAGGAGAAAAGGGGGTGTTGTCGATCTCCGGCCCGGTCCAGTCAGT
>JBIINB010000204.1:0-6330 GCA_044337705.1 Pirellulaceae bacterium
GGTCTCTCGTGTGGAAGCACGACCGTGATCATCACATCTTGCTGCGTGGACAATCTTTCCTACCAATCGGCTGACTCACACACCCTACGGCAGCTCCTACTGGTGCCTCAAGACGGCTACCACAAAGCCTCTGGCGAGACGATGCGACCTGGAGCGGTCAGAAGCAACCCCATGCACTGCCTGCATGGCCGAGAGGGCCATGACACCGATAAGCGGTCGGCTACGGAATTGAAAAGGATCAATCGGCCCTGCGATCGACCCGCCGCTTAGGGCTCGTCCAGCGAAACCACTTCGGCTCCAGCATAGGTGCTCAGTGATCGCCACACCGTTCGATCGATTCCATTGGCATGGGAACGAACACTTCCATCCAGGTAGGCAGACTGGACCAGACCGGCGTGATAGCTACGGGATGCTATCGAGGCCATGGTGGGCCTTCCAGAGGTCCCAAGCAGCCCTTCCTGCCAGCTGTTGTAGTCGATGTCCAGCATCTTGCCAGCTACCGTCGCGGGAACGCGAGTGTTGGGAGTAAAGGTTGCGGTGAAGCCGGTGTGATGGACACGTCCATCGGGCCATTCGGTATGACCCGTGTCGCGGAAGGAGGTGCCCGATGTGGCGATGGCCACCAGTTGCTGTGGGGTATCCGGAGGGCTGACCGGTGGAGAGCCTCCGTTTCGGTAGTAGGGCTGCCAAGCCTTCACCTCCGACGCCAAAACGGTCTGACTGGTACCGTCTCCCACTTCCGCCAGCTTCAGGAAGCTGTTTGGGAAAAACGGTCCATCGCCGCGACGGCCAGTTGCCGGATCGTAGATGAACCAGGGGCCATAGTTGAAGCCGTAGGTGGTTGGATAGAGTTTGGGACGTGGATTGCCACCGCTTGGACCGGGATCTCGCAGCTTTCCTGCACCGGGATCGCTAGGGCATGCGTAGACCGGAACACGCAGCGAATCGATCACCAACTGGAAGTCCCAGCCTTGGGTCAGATCGATCGACTGGGCGAGCACCTGCTGCTCCATGTAGGGAAGAATCCGCCCATGGACTCCCCAGGCCAGATTGTTGCTGGCATTGGCATCTTGGTAGTTGATGGCCACCCCCGGGGGTAGTCGGCGGAAAGCGCTTTCGTAGTTGAGCATCGCCAGGCCGATCTGCTTCAGGTTGTTAGCACACTGAGCTCGCCTAGCCGCTTCCCGCGCCGCCTGAACGGCGGGTAGCAGCAGCCCCACTAGCACCCCGATGATCGCAATGACCACCAACAGCTCCACTAGGGTGAAACCCCTGGCCTGTTTGGCTGAAAGCGGTTTCCATTGGATCATGCGCAGGTCTCCCGCAACCACAGCATTTGAAAACACGCAAACGGATCTCTTGTACTTTGAGCTGCTTGCGTCAGATGCGTTCGCCGCATCCGAAGATGTCATTCTCCATGATGATACACAAAGGAAAACGCACCGAGTAGTATTGGATTGGCCTTCCTGACCTTATTGTCACCTGATCCAGTATTGCGACATACTGGTCTGGTTGTTCTGTGTCACCGCAATCCCCGGCAAGCATGCGATTCAGAATAGAACCCAAGCTCGCTCGGTTTCGCCCCTAGGCTTTAGGCGAAGGATCGATCCTCCAGATGCCAGCGGCTTCTTGGTATTGATCGGCCTTGTGCTGCACAGTGACCATCGAAGCGCAATGGTACTTCGTGCCCATTGGATGGAACCAGGAAAGTCACAGGGATTGCCGAGTCGGCTAGCGTAGTTATCAAGGCCTTTCCGACGACAATCGCTGCAAGATTGCCGGATCTCGAGCGTCCGGGGAACCCAACGTCGGTGAGCAGTTTTGTTCCGTCACTCGCCGAGACCTCCAGGAGCTAATTGAAAAGATGGCACGACTCGGTTTCGTCACCTTGGGCGCCGATGTGCCATCGACGAGATTTCGTTTTCACCCCTATTTTGAACGATTGCGGCTAGCGGGCCATACATGCCGAGAGTGGATCGCAAATCCCAGTGTCTATGACTACTACCGCTGGATGGGATGGCGACTTTCGCACACCTACAGCGACCTGCGTCGCTACCTTCAGATCCTCGATGCTGGATGGCATCACCCAGATGCGATCTATCTGGAGCGATACGCCCTGCACATCCCCTCGACGAAGCTCGATCAACAGCTGCGAGCCGCCACTGGGAGGCTGGTCTATGATCTGGATGATGCGATTTTTCTTACCTTCCCGGAGAAGATACCGAAACTGATTCGAATGAGCGATCATGTGGTGGCAAGCAATCGTCTGCTGATGGAGTACGCTTTGCAATACGACAGGCCGGTGACGATGATCCCTACGTCGATCGATCATCATCGTTTCACCCCGTCGGCTCTGGTTCATAAGTCCGACTTCGCACAGAGGAAGGTCCCC
Organism: Pirellulaceae bacterium; assembly: GCA_044337705.1. Taxonomy (GTDB): domain Bacteria; phylum Planctomycetota; class Planctomycetia; order Pirellulales; family Pirellulaceae; genus JBEISR01. The sequence goes on from JBIINB010000204.1 coordinate 2,393, forward strand.
ATAGTTGGCTGGATTGGAACGGGGACAAATCTGCCGTTCCTAGCGGTTTGTGCCGAAGCGCTCAGGAAGGTGGCAGCTTCGCATCGCTTTCGGTTGCTGGTGGTTGCTCCCAGCGATTCCCCCTTGAAGCCGATCGATCTATCTGGAGTCGATCTGGAGTTTGTTCCTTGGAGCGCCGCTGGCGAGGTATCGCAGCTGCAGCGGATGGATATCGGATTGATGCCGCTTCCAGACGACCGACCCTGGATGCGATACAAGGCGGCCACCAAGCTGGTCCAGTACCTTTCGGTAGGCATTCCCGCGATCGCGTCCCCCATTGGCGTCAATGCCGACATCCTGAAGGGTATACCTGCTGTCGGCAGTTCGATCGGTGCTGCTGCGTCGATTGCACCAGGCATTGGGGCGGAGACCAGCGACCAGTGGGCCGAAGCCTTGGTGACTTTGCTGGAGGATCGCAACTTGCGGGAATCGATGGGACGATCCGGACGCCAGTACGTCGCCAGCCAGTACAGTATCGAAGCGAACTTCCCGATTCTCCATCAGGTGCTTGTGCCTCACGCGACGAATGCGTCATGAGGTAGTCGATCGGATTCGATCCTCCTCCGAACTGGCTCGATGCTTCAGGAGCACCCATCCTGTGGCGCCGACGATCAGCGACATGCCCAGAAAGCCGATGGCATTCGGCCACCGTTGCTGGACCCAGCCTGCGTAAAGCGTCGTCATGACCACCTGAGAGAGTCCCACCACACTGACTCGTGCAGGTGATGCTTTGGAGAAAGCAAGCGTCAGAAACCATTGGCCGATGACGGCCGATAGGCCGACTCCCAGAACGCGCAACCACGACTGCAGCGAGAGGTTATCCAGGATCCGAAAGCCAGGCATGGCCAACCACAGGCAGCCTGCGATCAACGTGGAAACAGCGGAGAAATGGGTCACCACCATGCGTGCATCGATGCTTCGGACGCGATGAAGGCCAATCAGCGCCACACCGCTCAGGAAGCCAGCCGCAATGGCGGCGGTCACAGCGGATTTAGGTCGCCAGTGGGCTTGCGGGTCGTATGATTGGTTCGAGTGAACGAGAGGTTCTCCGAGATTTTCGGCAACACTGGGGTACGAAGGCAGAGAGCTTGCGATTTCCTGGCGAGCCGCCTGGAAGATGAGAGACATTCCCAGAATGCTGATCGCAAGAGCGATCCAGGTTTCTCTTTTTGGGAATTGCCCTAGCAGCGGCCAGCTCAACAATCCCACCCAGACCGGAAACATATTGGTCAGGGAGAGAATCACCGCGACTTGGTAGTGCGTGATGGCATAGAACAGACAGAGCATCGATGCGCACCCTGCGAGGCTGCGCATCCAAAGATCGGCGGGTCGCCACACGACCCACTCGACTTGACCTCGCCACACCCACCAAGCGGCGACCGCTGTTGCGATTGCAGACCGGATGGTGGCTAGCGCTAGGAAGGAGAGTTCCTGGCTGAGCGATTCGGTGAGGATCCCCATCAGCGCGAAGAAAAAACTTCCTGCCAGCATCGACCAGTAAGCCACACTATTGCTCCAACTCAGCAGCGGCCTTCGGTGTCGTATCCAGGGACCCCCGGGTGCCATCGCTGGCGGGAGGATCGTTCGCGGTGGAGAGCTTGTCCGAGACTCCTTGATGCATCAGGTCCCAGGCGAATATAGAAAGCGCAGTCCATACGAGGAAAAAGCCGATCATGCGCGTTGCATCGAAGGGTTCTTTGTAGACCCACCAGCCCAGTAGAAACTGAAGTGTGGGACCGAGATATTGCAGGATGCCAAGCGTCGAGAGTGGTAGCTTCCGAGCGGCATTGGCGAAACACCAGAGCGGAACTGAGGTGACGACACCGCTGGCAAGGAGCATACCATCGATCCGCATCCCATGCTCCCCGAAAGCTCCTTTTCCGTTCAGATGCTGCCACAGCAGGTAGACGGTCGCAGGCAGCAGCAGTACGGTTGCCTCAATCCACAGGGAGACCAGGGGAGGCACGGAGGTGGTTTTTTTGGCCAGACCGTAAAGGCAAAAGGACGATGCCAACGCGATGGCAATCCAGGGCACATTCCCCACCTGCCAGCTCAACCACCCCACCCCAGTGGCGGCCAGCAGGATGGCGATGGTTTGCCCGTGGCGGAGACGTTCTCCGAGCAGCAGGACTCCCAGGAGCACATTGAGCAACGGGTTGATGTAGTAGCCAAGGCTGCTTTCAATCATGCGACCGTTGCTGACGGCCCACACGAAGGCCAGCCAATTGATCGCCAGGAACATCGAGGCAGCGACTTGACGAATCATGGTGGAGGGGGTGCGAATGGCAGCCATCGCCACAGGCCACTGCCCAGTCCATGACAACAACGGGACCAGAAGAAGAACCGACCAGATAATCCTATGACAGACCACCTGCAGTGCAGGGACTTCGCGAATCAACTGCCAGTAGATCGGCAACACCCCCCACAGGCCGAAGGCTCCCAGGGCATACAGATATCCGCTTCTCATCGAGTCTCCCAGCGGCCTCAGGAAGTCCAGCGGCCTCAGGAAGTCCGGACAGTTCTCGGCCCCCCCGCCACCGTCCGCTTCCTTTTCGCCGTTGTAGAAGCCAGCCCTTTCCACCGCAAGGTCCCTGCTGACTGTTCCCCAGTATCCAAAAGCAGGTCCGGGACCTGGGGGGAATTCTTCCGGGAGTGTCGGCCAGGTCGCCGGCGTGGAAATGAAGATGGGTTTTTGTGTTAATCCAGCAGTATTTATCTCGCGTCTCGAACCGTTGGGTTGCCTGACCGACAAAAGGGCTTGGCGGGACGGAACGGTTGGCTATTGTGCTACAATCTGGCCGCTTCGATCACCAATCGACTGCCGGCTGATGCCTGCAATGACTGGAAAATTACCTTTGCTTTTGGAGAATCGACGATGGGACGTTCGGGAGTCATCACCTTCAAAGGTCACCCCATGACGCTTTCTGGAGGCGAACTGAAGATCGGTCAGCCTGCCCCCGACTTCACTTTGCATTTCTTCGAAGGAGGCTTGAAGACTATCACCAACAAGGACCTACTTGGGAAGCCTGCCCTGATCAGTATTGTCCCCAGCCTCGATACGGGTGTCTGTGCCATTCAGACCAAACGATTCAACCAGGATCTGGGCGCCCTGACCGATCGTGTTCATGCACTGACCGTCAGTCGCGACCTTCCGTTCGCCATGAATCGTTTCTGCGGAGCCGAAGAGATCAAGAACCTGAAGGTCGGAAGCGATTACCAATCCGGAGCCTTTGGGGATGCTTTCGGGATGACCATCGAGGAACTGAAGCTGTTGACCCGCGCCGTCGTAGTGCTCGATGCCAACGGAAATGTCACCTACGTCGAAATCGTTCCCGAAGTGACGCAAGAGCCGAATTACGGAGCGGCATTGCAAGCGATCCAGAAACTGCTCTAAGCGGCCGAATCGCTTCGTTTTACTCCTCGTCGGCAGAACGGCTTATTGCTGGAATTCGAATGGTACTGCGGGTCGGGTGGTTCCGAACCACCACAGATTTCGTTGCAAAAAGTCGATGACAGCCTTTTCGGAAAGAGACTTCGGAATTGTCGAAGAATGTCGATGATTTTCGTTGACACGCCCCAGGCAACCCCCCATAATTGGCCGCAGTGTGGCGAGGTCTCTTGATCGGCGGCCCATGGATTTCCGGGAATGAGCTCTCCCAGCGATCCAGGGCGATGGTGGTCTGGCGATAGTCGCTTTTTTTGAGATGTGCTCAGCCGACGACCAATGGAAACGGTAGCTTATTTTTAGGCGATGCTCCTCTGGTTGATTGATTCTGCGCCATCTCGCTTGGTTGATCGCTCCTTCGGGGGCAATTGTTTGAGGGTTTGGTTCGGTGACGAATATCTATGTTGGAAACCTGTCGTACCGCGCAACGGAAGAAGAACTTCGGCAGGCTTTC
>JBIINB010000014.1:0-58036 GCA_044337705.1 Pirellulaceae bacterium
TTGATCACGGGCGGGACGCCGGTGCCACAGAAGCCTTGCGAGCTCAAATGTCTTGTGGCATGGCCGTCCCGGTCATGGTTTCTGAAGTAGTCGTGAGATTGCTTTTCATCACAGGCGGGACGCCCGTGCCACAGAAGCCTTGCGAGCTCAAATGTCTTGTGGCATGGCCGTCCCGGCCATGGTTTCTGGAGTAGTCGTGAGATTGCTTTTCATCACAGGCGGGACGCCCGTGCCACAGAAGCCTTGCGAGCTCAAATGTCTTGTGGCATGGCCGTCCCGGTCATGGTTTCTGAAGTAGTCGTGAGATTGCTTTTGATCACGGGCGGGACGCCCGTGCCACAGAAGCCTTGCGAGGGCAAATGTCTTTTGGCATGGCCGTCCCGGCCATGGTTTCTGGAGTAGTCGTGAGATTGCTTTTCATCACGGGCGGGACGCCCGTGCCACATTAATCTTGCGAGCTCAAATATCTTTTGGCATGGCCGTCCCGGCCATGGTTTCTGGAGTAGTCGTGAAGGTGATCAAGAGCACGGGTGGAGCTTGTCTTTTTTCCTATGGAGCCAACTTCCACTGCATCGCCATTTCTTGAGCGACCTTGGCGGCTTTGGAATCGGGAGCTTCCTCTTCGATCGACCGGAGCATGGCGCTGAGTTTGCGCCGGAGCTCCTTGGGAACCGATTCGATGAAGGCGGGGGGCAATGTGCCATCCGCGCTGCCAGCCTGCAGAGCGATAGTCTGAATGATTTCCTGTGCATCACTCAGTTGCTTAGCCGCTCGGAGACTTTTCTGGAAGGCAGTGTCTTTTTTCCAGTGCTTGACCATTTTTGTTGCATCGATCCCAATTGCTCCACCTCGAAAGCTGGCTTCTGCGCGCTGCAGCATCTCCCATGCCGCCATCGGATCGTCCTTCTGAAGCTCGACAGCCTGATCGAGTAATTTGCGGCCGTGAGCGGTAAGGTGTTCGACGATGTAAGCGGCTTCGCTGGCTGTCTGTGGATCCTTGGAATTTGTCAGGCCTTGTGCCTTTTTGAGTGCTTTGCCAAACTCGCGCTCATCGCGCAGCCATGAATTGAAGGCTTCCAATCTTTCAAGCGTCTTGCCTTCAAGGATCAATGCGGGGGCATTGGCCACTGCCTGCCTGAGCAGGGGTTCCACTTTGAATGGTGATCCACGGTAGATGCATTTTCCGGTGTGGTCGAACAGCATGCAGTGCGGAATCCCGGAAAAGTCATCGCCGTTGGCGACTCTGGCATTGGTAAAGATGGGGAACGTCACCCCCATTCTTGCCACCGCTTCGCGGACCTGGTGGTCGTCGGCCTCCTGCACATGTGCTCCAAGCACCACAAGGCCCATCGGTGCCAGTTCCTTGTGGATGCGATCCAGTTTGGGCATGCTGGCCAAGCAGGGCGGGCATTGAATTCCCCAGAACTCCACCAGGACGACGCGACCTTTCAGCCAGCCGGTAGGTGGTTTCTGTCCGAAGACCGAATCACCCGTCCGGATGTCCGATGTGGAAAGCTTCATGTTGAATCGGTCGTCCTGTGCGCTTAGAGGCGCAGCGATCAGCAGCGCGTCCGCGATCAGCATGGCGAGGAGGACCAACGTAAGCCGAAAGAATGATTTATCAGATTTCAAGCCGGTCATATCGTTCGCAATCCATCTGCTTTGGAAAAGGAGCACTAGGCCGGTCCAGGGGATGATGATGCATCCCGCCGTCGCGGCTACAGTACCTATCAGAGTACCACGGTGTACTAGAGCCGAAAAACGCTTCCAGTAGACCGCTTTTCAATCCCGAGTTCCAGCGGTCTGGGAGGCGTTGCGGAGGGGATTCTCCGAGTGAACGATACCGTACGGAAGAACCTAGGCTGTGACACTCTTGGAACGGCTTGGAGATTCTGTATGGCGATTCTCTTGCCATTTGCTGCGCTGTCTGTTGGAATGCTCCCGCGGGTCTGTCGGGGCCAGTGGATCACGGATCGAATACCGTCCGCCAGTCGTTCTTCATGTCGACGACGGTCCAGCCTCGTTCGCCTGCCTCCCGAAGCGCTTCGACCAGCTTTCCGCTGCTCTTGGGCATCGCGTCATACGCATACTCACGCTCGGAATCGGTGTGATGGATGATCATTCCGAATGAAGGTCTGGGATTGCCAATCGTTGTGTACTGCAGCATCGCCTGATCGCCATCGCTGTTGCCGAAGCAGGCGATGGGGTGCCGTCCGATGAACTGTTGGATCCCCACCGGCTTACCCTCTTTGTCGTCGATGAAAAGGTGATCGAGCGTTTTGACAAGTCGAGGAACACCTTCGCGAATCTCCCACTTGGTGCGGGAGGTCGAACCGATTACCTGTTCAGGTGGAATTCCATAAACTTCCTCCGACCAGACCCGCATGAAATCAGCGCCGCCGCCAGAGACGATGAAGGTCTTGAAGCCATGGCTTCGAAGGAATTTGAGCACTTCCTGCATCGGTCGGTAGGTCAGGGATGTGTAGGGTTTTGAAAAACGAGGATGCTTCGCGGTTTTCAACCAGTTCCGTACATCGGCCTCAAACTGATCCACGGTCATCCCTGCGTGTGTCAGGGCGACGATGCGAAGCAATCCTTCGTGTCTCGGACCTTCCAGAAGTTTTCCGAAGTTACCCGCCATGGCGGCTTGAACCATGGGGTCAGCGGCCAACTGTGGATCGACGGCGGCTTTGGCTTGGACTCGATCGAGCGCAAAGGCCAGCTGAAAAGGCATTGGGTTTTCGGGCCACAATGTCCCGTCGTTGTCGAAAACGGCAATCCGTTGGGGCTGTGGAACGAAATCCGTCGATCCTTCTTGTGTCACTCGTTGGACGAACTCCAGCAACGACATTTTTGCCGGTCCATCGTTCCAGCTGGCGAGAGCTTCCTGTGCCGCTGCGGAAGGAGCCAGCAGAAGGCAACCGATCAGCAGAAGCAAAAGAAGATGACCGGGATTTCGTACGATGCAGAGGAGGATACATGGGGGAGTGGTCTTGCGCGAAATCGGCTGCATGATGTGGTGAGGCTCCAGTGCCGCGTCCCTAAAGTAGAATGCTCTTGTGACAAGCCAAGTATTGTCTGGCACAGAGCCTACGGCCGCAATCCTTCGCTGCCCGAAAAGGCAGATGCACTGCAGTTCAGCGAAGGCTTTTCGTGGTGAGTTCAAGCGGACTCATGCGAGGATCTCGCGAATCACCTGCTGCTGCTCGACGCCAGTTAGGCGTTGCTCAAGGCCCTGGAAGGGGAAGACAAAACGTTGGTGATCGATGCCCAGGCAGTGCAGTAGGGTGGCGTTGATATCGTGAATCGCGGCCGGACGATCGACGATGTTGTAGCTGTAATCGTCGGTGGTTCCATACTCGATACCACCGCGAATCCCACCTCCGGCCATCCACATGGTGAAGCATTTGGGGTGATGGTCGCGACCATAGTTTTCCTTGGTCAATCCACCCTGGCAGTAGACGGTGCGGCCAAACTCTCCACCCCAAACCACCAGCGTCTGGTCCAACAGTCCCCGTTGCCTCAAATCGCGGAGCAGTCCGGCCGATGCTTGGTCGACATCCCGGCACTGTGCTGGAAGGTCTCCGGCTATGTTGCCGTGCTGATCCCATCCGCGATGCAGGATCTGGACAACTCGCACGCCGCGTTCCACCATGCGACGGGCTAGAATCGCGCTGGCGGCAAATGTCCCCGGTTTGGTGACATCTGGACCATAGAGATCGAGCACCGACTGGGGCTCATCCTTCAGATCGACCAGTTCCGGAACGCTTCCCTGCATTCGGTAAGCCATCTCATACTGTGCGATTCGCGTTTGAATCTCGGGATCCCGCCACTGTTCGAAACGGTGCTGGTTGAGCTGTGAGAGGGTATTGAGCATGGCTCTGCGATCGGCCGACGAAACGCCCTCCGGATTCTGCAGGTAGAGAACCGGATCCGGACCGCTTCGCAGTGCGACGCCGGTGAATCGAGTTGGCAGGAAACCGCTGGACCACATTCGAGTAAAAAGGGCTTGCGCCGGTGCCGTGGCGCTCCAGGTGGGGGTCAGGACGACGAAGGCGGGCAGATCGTTGCTTTCGCTTCCCAATCCATAAGCCAACCAAGACCCCAGACTGGCCTTCCCCGGAACTTCGGTGCCCGTCATCACAAAGGTGCAGGCTGGATCGTGATTGATGGCGTTGGTGTGGACCGACTTGATCACCGCCAGTTCATCGACCAAAGAGGCTGTGTGCGGAAGCAGTTCGCTGACCCAGCGCCCACATTGGCCATACTGCTGGAAACGGAATTTGCTGGGAGCTACAGGCAGTCGTTTCTGACCACTGGTCATCGTGGTGATACGTTGGCCCTGACGAATCGAATCGGGCAAATCCTTGTCGAACTGCTCGGCCAGCGTTGGCTTGTAATCCCAAAGATCGATCTGGCTGGGACCGCCATTCATGTGCAAATAGATAATCGACTTGGCCTTGGGGGGATGGTGGGGAAGGCCGGCCAGGGGGGGATGGACTTGGGCTGTCCTGTCGGTCTGGGTGGCATGTCCTCGCGCGGACATGCCTTGCAGGGAAGCCAGTGCGATCGATCCCATGGCAAGCCCCGACGAACGAAAAAAGCTCCTTCGCATCAACGCCAGCCGCTCGGCATCCATCCGATCTCCGACCCGTTCCAATCGACTCATGCGATGATTCCTATTCCAGAAGCCTGCCGGCCTTATCAGTTCCGCGTGATCGTTTCGTCCAGATTTAGCACTAGATTGGATGCCAGTGTCCAGACCGCCACATCGAGAGTAGGGAGCGAACGATCTGGCCAACGCTGTCCTGCCCTCGCTATTTTCGACGCTTCTTCCGGCGCAGCGGCCAAGCGGGTTCGGGTTTCTTCCAGAAACTTCGAAATCGATTCTCTTTCCAACGAATCGGGCTGCCTAGCCAGCACCCGTTCAAACAGAAGTTCCAACCGGCGATCGGGGCTATGAATCGTCTCTTGGACGATCTGCTCGGCCAAACAACGAGACGCCTCGAAGTGCTGGATGTCGTTGAGCAGTTGGAGAGCTTGTAACGGGGTATTGCTTCGCTCGCGCCGCGTGCAGAAAGTTTCGCGATTGGGTGCATCGAAGTTGGTCATGAAGGGAGGTGGAGCAGTTCTCTTGACGTACGCGTAGATACTTCTGCGATAGAGAACATCGCCATGGTCCTGGAGGTAGTAGCGGGTATTGGAATCTCCGTAGCCGACCGGCTCCCAGATGCTGGGAGGCTGATAACCGCGGAATCCTGGCCCCCCGATCTGTCGATTCAGCAGGCCGCTGACCGCCAGGGCATTGTCCCGAATCTGCTCGGCATCCAGTCTTAGGCGAGGACCACGAGACAGATATCGATTGCCAGGATCCTTCTGCGTCAGCTCACCCGTCACTGTACCGTCCCTGCGAAACGCTTCCGACATCACCATGCTGCGGATCAGCGCCCGCACATTCCAGCCGCTCTGGATAAAATGCGACGCCATCGCATCGAGCAGTTCCGGATGGGTGGGAGGAGTGCCCTGAGTTCCAAAGTCGTCGGAAGTCAGGACGATACCGTTGCCGAAAATTTGCTGCCAGAATCGATTGACAGCGACGCGAGCGGTCAGGGGGTTGTTGGGTGAGGTGATCCACTGTGCCAGATCCAGGCGATTCAGTCGCCTTTGCGGCTCGTTGGTAGCAATCGCCGGTAGGAACGCCATCCCACCAGGTTCCACTGGTTCCCCTTTGGCATCATACTGTCCGCGAAGCATGACGTGAGCCTGTCGTGGTGGATCGCGATCTTTGTAAATCATCGTGCCAGGGATCGAATCCTCAAGTATGGCTCGACGCACTTGCAATCGTTCGACGCGACCTCTCAGTCGGCGGATCGATTCGGGAACTTCGTCGGAGATCCAGCTGAAGAAATACCGCTTGACCGATTCCAGTTCTTTTTTGCCGGCTTCGGAGTCGGGACCTTGCTGGATCGCCTGAAGCAGAGAGCCTTCCGCCTGGGGCACAGTCTTCCCTTTTTGGAGATTCCACCAAGCGTTCCAGTCGCGTCTCCAGTGGTGTTCTGAAGCCTGCTGGCCGGTTATCGCAAGGCCATCCCACCAAGCGATCCCTCCGAATACCCCTAGCTGCAGTTCCTGCACCATAGCACCGGGAATGAGTCCCTCGGCTGGAAGGCTGATCGATTGCCAGTGACCGGTGGCGGGAAGCTGGCCGGCATATTGATTGGGATTGGCACCGATTATCTCTCCTGCCTTGGCGTCCGCTCCCCAGAACCAGCGGCGATTCCCTTTGTCGGTACGGACTTCCAGGAACGCGACATCCGGCGGTTCATCCGCATCGGTCTTCAGCCACAACTGAAGAGTCGCTTCGTTGAGAATCCATCGAGGCACAGTTCCGCCGCTGATCACCTGCTCCAATCGATCACCGAATTCGGTCACGATCGCGCGCTGCCCCACGGGCACTGTGGCATCCTCCGGCGTCCATTGCGCTGCGTTGCGGCTGGTGTTTCGCTGAGTGGCACCCATGGGTAGCTGATCATCGATCCAGAGGTGGGTGGCGGGGCGCGGTGAGCCTGCCGCAACGGCATCGACCTGCTGCGACCATCGACCAGCAACCTGCACCAGTTGCTGGATGCTCTCAGCGATCTCCTGGTCCAGCTTCTCCAGATCGGCCTTCTGCCGAGCAGTGGGGAGTTTGATGAAGGGAGCGGTGGTCTGGATATTGCCATCCATCGCCGGATCGGCATTGCTGTAGAAGAACGAGTAGATCGAATAGAATTCTCGGGTCGTCAGCGGGTCGTATTTGTGATCGTGACAAACGGCGCAGCCTCCTGTCAGCCCCAGCCAAGCCTGGATCGTGGTGCTGGCGCGGTCGACCGCATACCGAAAGAGGAACTCTTCCTCGATTGCACCTCCTTCGGAAGTCGTCACGTTGCATCGATTGAAACCAGTAGCGACCAGTTGGTCCTGCGTAGGGTTTGGGAGCAGGTCTCCCGCTAGCTGCTCGATCGTGAATCGATCAAAGGGGAGGTTCTCCTGAAAGGCGCGAATCACCCAATCGCGATAAGGCCAGATCCGACGGTCGTTATCCAGGTGCAGGCCATGGGTATCGCCGTACCTGGCGACATCAAGCCAATGCCTAGCCATCTCTTCACCGTAGTGAGGTGAATTGATGTAGTGGTCGACCCACTTGGCGTAGTTGGTGTCGCTGGGGTCCTCCGCGAACTTTTTCGCATCGTCCGGATTAGGCGGCAGGCCTGTGAGCGCAAAAGCAAGGCGACGGATTTGGATGCGAGGATCAGCGCGGCCCTGAAGTGGCAACCCATGCCCAGCGGCTTCCTCCTGGATCCAGCGATCGATCTGGTTGGTCAGGGATGCACTTGGATCCTGGGAATCTGGCTGGGTGATCGGTTCGAAAGCCCAGTGGTTCTGAAACTTTCCCCCCAGCTCGATCCAATTCTTGATCTTCTCCTTTTCCTCCGCGGATAGCTGGCGTACTGAATCAGGGGGCGGCATGACCAACTCGGGGTCGGGGGAGTTGATGCGTTGCCACAATAGGCTTTGGGCTGGATCTCCTGCAGCGACAACGATGCCCGATTCTCTCGGTAGCGAAGCGCTGGTCGAATCATCCAGTCGGAGATCGGCCTGGCGATGGCTTGCATCCTGCCCGTGGCACCGCAGGCAAGCTGCCGCCAGTATCGGGCGGATGTCGCGATTGAACTGCACGGAATCGGCGGCGTAGGTCGATTGGAGCAGGCATGGAACTAGGCACTGCACAAGGTATAGGACCAATGCAATGGTCGTATTTCGTTGGAATGCACCAGCCATCCGCGCCTCCGATCGCTCGCCGAACTTTCTCTCCTGACACCGCTTTTAGTGTACCGCAGCTACCAAGCAGTGTCAGGAATCGAGCGAGCATCGATTTTTTTGGGCTTTCCATTGGATAATAGCCAACCGGGGATAATAGCCAACCGGCCGATCGTTGGCAGATCGTGTCCTAGTGCTTTGGCAAAGTCGAAAAGCAGGGTTGAGCCAAATCGTGTGGTGGAATTCCGGTCGGTCGCTGCGAGGCTTTCGTGACCGACTAGGAGTCGGCCATTCTCTGGAATCAGGTGTGAAAACGAACTGCCTTTCCCACGAACTAGACGTTTGCTTCGTTTGGGAAAGAAGTGTCTTTAGGTGCCCTCGGCGCCTCGGGCTGATTCCGCAGATTTTCTTGCCCGCCATGCATCGAAACGTTTGGGCGATCGAAAGTGTAGCTGAGGCTACATCGGAAATGGCGGTACTATTGGCTCTGGCCAATACTGAGGGCTTGGCTGCTTGGTCGCTACGAATACCTTGCCCGACTTTGCATGGTCGCTTGTCGCTGCAATGCGATCTTTCACGATGAGGTGCATCATCGGCACGGAGATCGCGATGGGGTTGGGGAGTTGATCGATTATTCCAGCGGATGGTCGAAGAGCCAGATTCGGGATCGTACGGATCGAGCGATGTAGCACTCCTGATGCGCCTGTCGGTGGAGGCTTTTCAGCGCGATGGCATCTGGCAAGGCCCCATCAAATCCTACTTCGGGGGCTAGGCGAATATCGCTGAGCCAGGGTCGGCCTTCAGCATCCTTGGTCAATACCCCCTCCGCGTGATCGGCGTAGGAGATGACTTTCCAAGGGACGTGCCGAGCTACCCAGAGAAACGACATCATGTGACAACTGGCGATCGCGCCGACCATCGCCAACTCGGGGTCGATCGCTTTGGGATCGGACCAGGGTGGCGGGATCACCAAGGGAGAAGAGGAGGCAGTAAGGGGCGGCGCCTGATCCCACTGCCAATGATGAAGTCGACTGAAGCGGCGATCGAGCGACGTATGGGGGGAACCCTCCCATCGAATAGCGATCTCATGCCTGGAGCGGCGCGAGAACTTTACTTCCCAGCTTTCCTGCGACGGTTGATGTGGATCCATCGAGGCTCCCGTTTGCCAAGGAACTGGTCTGACCCGATGGAATTGACCGCCATCTGGGCCCAAGGGGAGGCGGCTTTAGAACTCCGCCGATCCTGGGTAGCGTGGGAAAGGAATGACATCGCGGATATTCGTCATTCCAGTGATGAACTGCACGGCGCGTTCCAGACCGAGGCCGAAACCGGAGTGAGGCACGGTGCCGTACTTCCGCAGTTCCAGGTACCACCAGTAATCCTTTTCCGAAAGCCTCATTTCCTGCATCCGTTGCTGAAGGACTTCCAGGCGTTCTTCCCTCTGGCTTCCACCGATGATTTCACCGACACCGGGGACCAGCACATCCATGGCCCGCACCGTTTTTCCATCCTCATTGCGTCGCATATAGAACGATTTGATGGCTGCCGGGTAGTCATAAAGAATGACTGGGCCTTGGATGTGATGCTCGGTAAGGAAGCGTTCATGTTCTGCCTGCAAGTCGCTGCCCCAGGCGACCGGGTAATCGAACTTCTGGCCACTGCGGGAGAGAATATCGATGGCTTCGGTGTAGGAGAGCCTTACGAACTCCTTATCGAGAACCGCCTGCAGCCGCTGCAGAAGCCCATTTTCGACCCACTGGTCGAAGAACGCCATGTCTTCCCCGCAGTCGCTGAGCACATCTCGCACCATCCGTTTCAGATAGGCTTCGGCCAGCTGCATGTTGTCGGAAAGTTCGTAGAAGGCCATCTCTGGTTCGATCATCCAGAACTCGGCCAGGTGTCGACTGGTGTTGGAGTTTTCCGCTCGGAAGGTTGGGCCGAATGTGTAGATCTTGCTAAGGGCGGTGGCGTAGATTTCCCCCTCCAGTTGGCCACTGACGGTGAGGAAGGCCGATCGACCGAAGAAATCCTGGCTGTAATCGACGCGTCCATCCGACATCGGCAGTTTGTCCATCGGCAGCGTGGTCACCCGGAACATCTGTCCGGCACCCTCGCAGTCGCTGGCGGTGATGATGGGCGTGTGGATGTAGAAGAATCCGTTCTCCTGAAAGAACTGGTGCGTCGAGTAGCTGATGCGATTGCGGACGCGTGCGACGGCGGAGATGGTATTGGTGCGCGGGCGAAGGTGAGCCCATTCCCGCAGTTTCTCCAAAGTATGCCGCTTCTTCTGGAGAGGGTAATCCTGGGGGTCTGCATGCCCCGTCACTAGCACACTGCTGGCCTTTAGTTCGGTCGCCTGCTTGCCCCCTTGGCTGGCAACGACTTCCCCTGCGATTCGGACGCTGCTACCGACGGAAAGCTGCAGGATCTCCGATTCGTAATTGGGCAGCGACTGATCGGCGATGGCCTGAATGTTGCCCAGGCAGCTTCCGTCGTTGATCTCAAGAAAGCTGAAGCCACCTTTGCTGTCTCGCCTAGTCCTCACCCAGCCCCGGACTTCCACCTGCTTCCCGATGGCTTGTTCTTGACGAGCTTCGGAAACGGAGAACCAAGGAAAGTCGGCCATGTTGCAAATCCCCTGAAGGTCCGGTGCATGATGACTGGTCCACGACGATTTGAGCCGAGGACTCCCGCTAATCTACCCGCTGGTCGATGCATTTCGTATCATGACGAAGAACGTTTGGCGAGTCCATCCACGGAATCTTATGGTTAGGATTACCTTCATGCTCGATTTTTCCAGGGGTGCCCTAAGTGTTCGAAAGGGCTTTCTAACGCTTTGCGGTCTCGCGGTACTGGGGGCTGTCGGATGGGTGAAGGCCGAACCGCCGCCGGGGGGCAAGCTGACGGCATTCGATGCCTACATCGCCAAGCCGGACGCAAGTTATCGCTGGGAGGTGGCCAAGACGATCGATTCCGGAAACTTGAAAGGGGCGATGATTCGATTGACGTCCCAAACTTGGCGAACCACCCAGGATGTCGACAAGCCGCTTTGGGAGCATTGGTTGACCGTCGCGATTCCCGCTGAAGTGAAGACCGATAGGGTCTTCCTATTCATTGGAGGAGGCAGTCACGACCCAAACCCTCCCAAGGGGATCGACACCATCATCTCGACGATCGCTCAGTCGACCGGTAGCATCGTCGCGGAACTGAAGAATATCCCGAACCAACCTCTGGTTTTCCATCAGGATGGCACGGAGCGTAAAGAGGATGATTTGATCGGGTATTGTTGGTCTCAATTTCTGGAGTCGGGGGATCCGACTTGGCTGCCACGGTTTCCTATGGTCAAGAGCGTCGTGCGGGCCATGGACTGCATCCAAGAGTTCAGTAAGTCCGAAGCGGGGGGCAAGCATGCAGTCAGTCGGTTTATCGTCGGCGGAGGATCGAAGCGTGGTTGGACGACGTGGTTGAGCGGAGCGGCGGATGATCGCATCGAGGCGATCGTGCCGATCGTGATCGATGTCGCCAATGCGGGGCCTTCGCTGAAGCATCATGCCGAAGTGTATGGATTCTGGTCCGAAGCGATTGGAAACTACTACCAGCACAATATTCTGCAGCGTTTCGACCATCCTCGCATGAAGGATTTGTACGCGCTGGTCGACCCGTACTCCTATCGTGATCGATTGACGCTGCCCAAGTACATTGTCAACGCCAGCGGCGACCAGTTCTTCCTACCGGATTCGTCTCAGTTCTATTACGACGAACTGAAGGGCAAGAAACTGCTCCGTTATGTACCCAATGCCGATCATGGACTGAAGAATTCAGATGCCGTTCAAAGTGTCGCGGCATTCCATGAAGCCGTTTTCGCGAAGAAGGAATTGCCGGAGTATTCCTGGAAGTTTCTGGAAAATGGCGCGATTGAGGTGCGTCCCAGCGGCAGGCCTTTGGCGGTGACGCTGTGGCGCGCCAACAATCCAAAGGCTCGCGATTTTCGGCTGATGTCCATCGGCCCTGCATTCCAGCCCACCGTGCTGGCACCTCAAGCCGACGGAAGCTATCTGGCGCCCCCGCCATCCGACCAGCCCGGCTGGACTGCTTCGTTTGTGGAATTGACCTACGATCTGGAGTGTGTCTATCCACTGAAAGTGTCGACCGGGGTCCTGGTGACGCCCAAGGAGAAACCTTTCGCAGGGATCAATCTGGTTGAAGTGCCATACGAACCTCTGATGGAAAAAAAGGACCCCGTCGGCAAGTGATGGGCAGATCCAATCGCATTTCGGATGGACGTACCTAACCGGTGCAGGCTTGATCGTCAAAGGATGAATTGGAATGTCGTTGCAGATTTATATCTCGGGTAACTTCTACGCCAAAGAAGATGCGAAGATCAGCGTCTACGATCACGGACTGCTGTATGGGGATGGTATTTTTGAGGGAATGCGTGCTTACTCCGGGACCGTGTTCCGCTTGAAGGAGCACCTGGAGCGACTCTATCAGTCAGCTCGCGCCATCCACCTGACGATCCCGATCGATCCGAAGGCGATGGAGAAGGCGGTCTACGCGACGTTGCAGAAGAACTCGCTGACCGACGCCTACATCCGCTTGGTTGTCACGCGAGGCGCCGGTTCTCTAGGGCTGGACCCGAACCGCACCAGCGATCCCCAAGTGATCATCATCGCAGACAAGATCGCCCTTTACCCTGAAGAGTACTACAGCAACGGATTGGAGATTGTGACGGCCAGCACCATCCGCAATCACCCTGCGGCTCTCAATCCGCGCATCAAGTCGCTGAATTATCTGAATAATATCATGGCTAAGATTGAGGGACTGAAGGCCGGCTGTATCGAAGCGCTGATGCTGAATCATCAGGGGGAAGTGGCCGAGTGCACCGGCGACAATATTTTCATCATCCACAAAGGTGTCCTGCGGACCCCTTCGATCCACTCGGGTATTCTGGAAGGGATCACCCGCAATGCGGTGCTGGAATTGGCCTCCCAACTGGGAGTCCCTTCCGAGGAATGCACCCTAAGTCGGCACGATATCTACATTGCAGACGAATGCTTCCTGACTGGTAGTGCGGCCGAAGTGATTCCGGTGGTGAAGCTCGATGACCGACCTATCGGCAATGGTGAGGTTGGTCCAATCACCAAGCAACTGCACGAAGCATTCCACAAGCTGGTGCGATCGAATCCCAGGTGAGTCAACGGGTGGCGATTCGCCGACGGTGCGCTTTTTTATTCTGACTCATTCGGGACATACAAGGAGCCGTAGGCGATGGAGATCATGATCGGCAAATGCACCAACAGCTTGCGATTCGCTCGATGCCTTTTCAGATCGCTCCTGGTCGGCTGGATCGTGTGCGCGGCCGGCGTTTCTTTGGCGGTAGGACAGGAAAAAATCGAACAATTGCCTGAGGCCGGTTCGGTCGAGGAGCGGCAGGAGGATCTGGAGATTGGGGGCGTCAACCGGACGAAGTACATGGGACGTCGTATCGCCGACACCATGGGCTATCTGGGAGCACCCTGGTTGATTCGCGAGACCCGCGAGTTGGAAGAGAACCCTTCGGTGGTGCTCGAGCAGTTGGGGCTCATGCCTGGTATGTCGGTCTGCGATCTTGGCTGTGGCAATGGCTTCTACACCCTGCTGATGGCTCAGAAAGTCGGGCCCACCGGCAAGGTCTATGCGGTTGATATCCAGCCGGAAATGCTGCAACTGTTGAGCCGGAGAGCTGCGGAGGCGAAGTTCGACCAGATCGACATGATTCACAGCACTGTGAAAGACGCAAAACTGCCGGAAGGGAAAGTCGACTTGCTGCTGCTGGTCGATGTCTATCATGAGTTCTCCCATCCTGAGGAGATGCTGGCGTCGATTCGCAAAAGCCTGTCGCCCGAGGGAGTGATTGCGCTGGTTGAGTTTCGCGGAGAGGATCCGCGGGTTCCGATCAAGCCGCTGCATAAGATGACCAAGAAGCAGATCCTGAAGGAATATCAGGCGAATGGTTTCCGCCTGGTGCGCGAATTCGATGGACTTCCTATCCAGCACCTGATGTTTTTTGGAATCGACGAAACATGGAAGCCTGCCAACAAAGAAACGAATCGCTGATGTCCCGGGCCGCCCGCTTGCTGGTCCTGCCGATGGCTTTCTTCAGCTTGACTGTGCCATCCCTTCTCGCTCAGGATACAGCCTCCAATGCCATCGATGCGGCGATTCAGGGAGGGGATCTGCAGCAGGCGATTTCCAGAGTCCGAAAGCTGCCGCTGGAACAGCGTCTCGACTGGATCGACCCTCTCTGGGAAAAGTGGCAGAAAAGGTCGACGTCGTCCTCTCAACCCGGTTCCCTTGGTGAAACGGAAAAGGGGAATGCGGGGGCACCTTCGCCGATGGGGGGAGCGGCTGGTGCCGATTTTCAGTCGCTGATTCAGTTGATCACCAGTACGGTAGAAGCGAACTGGGAGGCTGATGGCGGAACCGACACGATTCAGCAGTTCGCCAGCGGAGTCTGGATCGATCCACAGGGAGTGATGATGGATTCGCCCAGTGTTGCCGATCAGGGCGAGGGCCAGGAGCTATCGAAAACCGCTTCCATGGAATCAATCGCTCCCTGGCTGAAGGATTCCAATCTTCGCTGGGTATCGCTGACGGCGCTGGTGGAGCGGCAGGAGGCGGATGGGTTTGAAGACTCGAGGGAGCGAGCGGGAGGCGATCTGCTGGGAGGGTTGGCCCGAATCGAGTGGGTGCTCTGGGATCCGCAGCATCAGCAGTGGCTGCTTGGCGGGCCGGCAGGTGGATACCAACTGGATGCCATGGGAAGGATGCGGCGCCCAGAGGATGGGATGGAGCCGTTCCCGGCAAGATTGCTCTGGGAGCTCGCTCCCGTCATAGATAGGCAGTCGGGTCCCTTCGGTTGCTCGATCGATCCCGATCCCAAAGCTCTGGTGCAAGCCAGCCGCATGGCTTCGCGGCCCGAAACGCGTCACTTGCTGACGCGGGATCCTGATTTGGTTCGCGATCAACTGATCGAAACGATGGGCCGTCAAGTCGTAAGCCTTCGACAGCTCCCAGAACACTCCATGACTGGGCTAGATCTACTCATCGCCGATCGACACATGAAGCGCATCGGATTGGGGCTTGAAGCCAAGGCCGATGGGATGAAGGACTACTTCGAGTGGTCTGGACATCATCGCCGTATACCAGCTCAGAGCCTGGTGCGTTGGTGGTTCACACTTTCGCCCAGCACGATCGTCCGCTCTCCGGACGGACACGCGTTCCGCATGCCCGATCAGTCCCTTCAGGTCCTTAGCGACCACGAATTTCTGGATGCAACTGGCCAGCGAACCTCCAGCCAAGCTGCAGATGTCGCGGGTAAATCGTTCGCCAGCGACTTCACGAGGCACTTTCGGGAGCTGTGCCGTCTGCATCGTTGCTATGGTCGGATCCAGCAGGTTTTTGATGCAGCGCTAGCGATAGAGGTAATTCGCCGGAATCCCCAGGGAGCAACGCTGATCAAACGGCTCGCTCAGCAGCAAACGAAGCAGTTGACGCAGCCAGTCCGATTCACCCCGACCATCGGGGCTCACGAGGCAGTCGGCAAACAGCACGTCGTCATCGTTAGCGGTGGAGTGCAGGTCGATCCCTCGCAAGCGAAGGTGATCCCAGCCGCAGCGGATTGGAGTGAACCAAAGCGTCCCCACTTCGAATCGCCCGCCAGCCGCAATGCACCATGGTATCTGGATTGAATCACCGCCATAGCTGAAAGATCCACTGAGCGGTTTCGGTGCGTTCCCAGTGGCGGGGGCGGCGGACCTGAGTTCCCAGCCATCGGCCGAACTCTTTGGCCGTCTGGTTCCAGAAATGGTTGGACGACGGTTGCTGAAGGGGATCGGCATCGTGGACCAGCGACTGTGGATCGTTGAAGGATTGGAACGGTCGGGAGCCCGGCAGGCTGGTAGGCAGGGTGAGATGCCATCGATCGGTCAGCGGATACTCGACCCAGGGAAGCGATGCGATTTTCGAGGCAGGTAATTGGTAATGCCAACGCATCGGGAGGCGGTGGATGTTCTGGATCGATGGCAATTGGTCCAGATTGGGGATCTGGCCTTCGGTTTGCAGATTGCCCGATGTGCATCGCTCCCACAGCCGGCGCATCTTCTGAAGGATTGTCGAGGCAGGTCGATTGCGAAGGACTGGTCGCCTGATGGGGCTTGGTGGCGTTCCCTGATCCGGCTCGGCGCAGGCGACTAGATCTCTTTCGGATGGTAATGTCTCAGTAAGCGACGCGATCTTCTGAGTCGCCGTCTCCATGCTCGGAGTGATGGTGGCATGCGAGGAGATCTGTGGAGCTGTTGGGATTTCCGAGGTCGGCGCGATGGGTGAACTTGGGGCGATCGGCTTTTCCATCGGCTCGCTTGGTGCAGGGGCCGCGCCGTCATCGGGGGGGACGACGTAACGCGGGGCATCGTTTGCTTCAGCAATGTCTGGGGTGGCAGACTGTTCCTGCGGCATGGGCAATGGCGAACCTTCCTGAGTCGGCGTGGGTGCATCGTAAGATCGATACTCTTCCTTCAGCCGGAACGGAGGTTCACTGGAAAGTTCTGCATCACCAGCATCTTTCTCGGAACCCCTGAAGGCTTGGTTGGAATCCGATGAACCTTCCTGCTGTGGCATCGAGGCGTTGGTCAGCTTGCCTTCAGGTACTTCGCCAGTTGTCGCCATAGCCTCAGTCTGGCCGGCCACAGTTATCGACTCCGGAATCTGCTGGACCTCCAGAGGACAGGTGGGGCTTGCATTCAGACCGCTCAGCAGTTGCGAGCGTTCTATCGGATCGACTTCGGAAATCGATTCGGTCATCGGAAAAGAAAGATCGATTCCGCTATGAGCGATGGGGCAAGATTTGTCGAAGCGGTGCGGATGATCCAGCTGCGAAGCATCGCCTGGAAGATTGAGCTGGCCGGGAGACGGAGGGATACCAGGATCAGGGGAAGTTGTCGGGGGTAGCTGAAGCTGTTGCCCGTGGAGGATGGAAGCTGGAAAGAGAATGGGGAGGATCAATGCGGCGAGCGGGAAAGCGAGATGGAATTTCCATCGACGTGGGATGCGTGGCATTCGCACGATTCCTTTTGTGGGCAGTCCGGAGGAAGCATCGACTTGAGATCGCCAAAGCGAATGGTGATCGCATGATCGCCAGCCACCCTTGCCACACCGACATCCGGGGCAGCGTTCGCAGTCGTTACTGTGGAAAGAGTCGTCCGTGACGCCAGAATTCCTTCTCCACCGGAAATCGGCTAGTCTTCAGGAATCGCCCCGTTAAATTCAGCCCCATCCGATTTTTTTCCCTGGACTGCAATCTTTGCGCAAGTTGTAACACGTATGCCGACTACTGCATCTACTAGCTGCCACAGTCGGTATCCGAGGTTCAGCATGTAGGCTGGGGTGGCGCAGGCAAAGGCGCGACGTAATATCCAGCCCTGTAACCTGTGTGATAAGTGCATGGGTATCAAGCTGACTAAATGTCTGGTGCGTCCCCAACATGGCAGTCAAATCGACTGATCGAATCGTGCATTCGATCGGTTTTAAGGCTCGGACGAAATATCCACATCCTGACTTTCTTCGCGTCGACGCGTGAAACCAGCAGCTTCCTTTTCAGGATCGTAGGGCCATCGGGCGGCAGAAACATTCCCTGATAGGTGGCTGAAAAAGAAGTCTTCGTATGGATGGTAGCAAAGCGAACGGGACTTGCCCATTTTTTCCCAGGAACGTTCAGGTCGGCCGCCGCATCTTGTCATTCTTCAGGACCCGTCTGTTGCTCCAGTTGCTCGGGCTCTAGGGCCGTTGAAAAGATCTCCACCTGACCGATGGTTCCCTGCAGCGTGCCGTGTCTTCCTGAGCCGATCTTCAGGATGGCATGGCTGGTGAGATCGTAGGAAGGAAGGTCGGGTTGGTACTTCCGTGCGACCAATCGACCATCCAGCCACAATTCCAGCTCACTGCCACGACGGACCGCGGCAACGTGGTGCCATCGATCATCGATTGCATGAGGCGCTTGGACTGTCGTGCCAGCGGCAGCAGCGAATACCTTTCCGGAAGGCAGCGTGCTGGCAACCAGCCTCCCGTCCCACTCTGCCATTGTCCATACGCGTCGATATCGGACATCGGGGGTGGAGTCGAGTGTCGCCAATTTCTCCCACGCTTGGTTGGATCGATACCTGTAGACCTCACCCGATGGAAGACTACCGGCCACCAAAGTCCCGTTGTGCACCATCATCCCCATGACTTCCAGTTCCTCGCCAAGCCGGCCCAGGTCGAACCAGGCGCGGTCCTGACCCTTCTGGTAGACTCGCCCGCTAGGCCAAGTGCCAACCAGCAATTGGTCTTCCAGGGTGGTGAAGGAATAGGTCTGTGTATTTGGTTCGATCTTGCCGGCGAGTTGCCACTGCAGTTGGTCCCACTGAAACACATTGCCGCCATCGTAGCTGCTGGCAAACAGTTTTCCTGCGTGGACTGCCATCGCTTCGACGCGTTGATCGGCAGGTGGCGCGGTATCCGCGGTCTCGATGGTGGGCAGCGGCAAAGCGGTCCATCGGCTATCTCCTTCGTAGCGAAAGAATCCAGGTGGCTTGTAGAGCGAGGACGCATAGAGATGGTCTCGATAGACCACCAGTGCTGCGATCGCTTCCGTACCCGGCAATCGCCCGCAAGACTTCCACTGGTTGTTTCCTTCGTACCGCAATACTTCCCCGCCTAGTTCCAGATTCTCGCTTTCAGGCAGACTGGAACCTGCCAGCCGGTATTTGCCAGTGCCGATGTATAGCTTTCCTTCATAAACCGCCATGGCTGTGACGGCATTGCATGCGACCGGGGCAGCCAGATCGTTCCAGCGGTTGTCCTCCGAATAGCGATAAACTTTGCCGGTCTGGTTTTTTCCTGGTTCGCAAGTCCCGGCAAAAAGATCCCCCTCGAAGTTGGCCAGGCAAAAGGTCAGGATCGAATCTCCTGGGCGTCCCATGTCAACCCAAGGGCTCCACCGGTCATCATCGATGCCGAACTGAAGATGGCGATGGTTGGGTGAGCAGGATGTGACGCCGGTGGCGGACACGACGGACAGATGGAAACCGCGCTGGTGGTCCGCATCGTACTGGCTGACCAAATCCCCGGTTGGATACTCGGTCTGATTGGGGATTTGAAATCGCAAGGTGATGGTGAAGTCGGCTTTGCCAAGATCGACCTCCCCTGCCCCGCTTTCCAGGTAGCTTCCGATCCCCTTGCAAATCACCCCGTTTGTAGCATGCGCTACATTGCCTCTCATCAGCAGCGAGCGAGATGATACTTGGTCGCGAGCGTTTTGCGTCAGTGGCCACGATGCGATTTTCTTCGGCAGATCAGCCGACTGGCTGGATGCCGTTTGGATGAAGCAGGCGACCAGCAGAGGAAACAGGATTGGGGAGGTGGTCAGCCGCCGTGAAATCCTGCAACGGCCGATGGATCCGCTACCCGCTGGCAGCATCGATGAGTGTGGAGCTGGGCAGTTGGAAGCAATCGCAATCATGGCTGGTACTCTCGATACAATGGGGAAATTCGCGGCGATTGGCTTGGATCCATTGAGGATAGCGAGATGAGCGGCATGATGGGGCGATTCCTTCGGATTGGCGTATCTTATCTGACCCCGTTGTTGCTAGCGGTCACGACGGCGCTACAACTGCAAGGTTTCGAAGAGGGCCAGGGTGAGCTATGGAAGGTGATAGCTCCTGGAGAACCAGCCAGCTATCGCGCTCTCCATGTGGTGGACGATCGCATTGTCTGGGTGGGGGGCTCGAAGGGACAGGTCCTAAGAACCGAGGATGGAGGAGATACCTGGCATTCGGTGGGACCGGCAGACCGTGGGGAGGCAGATTTTCGATCGATCTGGGCCTGGGATGCCAGAACGGCATGCATCGCTATCTCAGGGGCGCCGGCGGAAGTTCTTCGAACCGACGATGGGGGGCATCATTGGAACAAGGTGTATCAGCACCGATCGGAGTCGGCTTTTTTTGATGCGATGGTTTTTGACTCCCAGGATAGAGGCTGGATTGTGAGCGATCCTATCGATGGGGTGTGGCGGATCATCGAGTCGCTGGACAAGGGGCTGACATGGCAGGAGTGGCCGGTAGATCAACTGCCAAAAGCCGACCCTGGAGAGGCGGCCTTCGCAGCCAGCAACGGTGCCATGGTAGTAGATGAATCTGGTCATCTTGTCCTGGTGACCGGAGGTGCGGTGGCCGATGGGAAATCCAGTTTGTTGAAAGCGACAATCGACCTGCGTTCATGGCATCGCCAGAAACTGCAAGCTCCTTCCTCGGCCACTAGCGGACTGTTTGCGATCGGCCTGGGACCGGAAAGGCAGGTGGTGCTGGTGGGAGGCGATTACCGGCCAGAAATACCTGGCCGTGGGATCGCTCTCGAGTCGAAGAATCGGTGGGATGCGATAGCTCCCTCCTTGGAATCTCCCTTGCGCTATTGTTCCAGCGTCGTTCACGTACCGCTTCCAACAGGTGCTTACTGGATGGCGACGGGACCTGCGGGTACGTATCGATCGAGCGATGGAAAGAGGTGGCAAGAGGTGTCTCCGGAGGGATTCCATGTCTTGCGAGTCAGTCCATCGGGCAAGGTCTGGGGTAGCGGCTCTCAAGGACGTATCGGACAGTGGCTGTCTCCTTGATTGAGCCGGGCTACTTGAATGAACCGATGGCTGACGCCCCATGCGAGTTCCCGAATTGGCCCTTCGGGACTGAGAAGGAAGTTTCCCGATCGAAACGCGCCGGATCAGACCGCCGGCATGTCCTGAGACCGCAATCAGGGGGCCAGAATGTGCTTGCCGTTTTCGAACTGGCGATGGCAGGAGTTGCAGTGGTTCAGCATCGTCTCATAAGAGGCACGCGCCTTGGCGTAGTCCTTAGCCTTTCCAGCCAGTACCACCTGCTCTCCAGCCTGTCTTGCCGCGATGCTGTGCTTCTTCCAGTCTTCGATTTCTTTTTCGGGAGGTCGAGTTAGGAGCAGGTTGCACCCTTCGGCAAGAATGAGCGCATCGGACCGAAGCGCCTTCCATTGGGGTGGCTCCATCGGTTCCGATTCCATCGCAGTCTTGAGACGGCGATAGGGAGCCTGAAACATTCCTTCCATGAAGTCGTGCATGTTGACATCGACTGGCTTGATCGCAGCACCGGCTTCGTCGGATGAAGCAGGACTCGAAATATCCGACCGGTTCGCGGCGTACCACAGCATGCAGCAGGATGTCAGGGCTAAAGTAAAACTGATCGCTCGCATGGCAGGCATTCTCCTCGGTTCAATCAGGGACCGATGACCGGCGATGCATAAAAAGCTCGCCATAGGCATGCCATCGATCTGCAATTTTTTTTGAGTTTAGCAGGCAGTAGGAAATCGAAGAATGCCGGAAAAGGGTGGTCTAAATGACATTTTCGACCTCTGCCGTTTCACTCGCAGTGATTCTGATTACCGCGAGCTTTTTTGTTCAGCTGCCTAGCAGGTATGCATCTGAGTCTATGCGTTCTATCTTCTTTGATCGGTGGACATCGACTCTACAGAGCTTTACCGAATACTTTGCAACGCAACCTGGAATCTGGAATCGGTGGTCTTGATTCCTTGTTGCTGTGGATCGCACCGGGGGTGGTGATCGATGATTTGTTGCGAATCGCCGGCAATTCACCAGCCAAGATCGCTTTATCCATCAGCATCCGTCCTACCTAAGTGTTGATGGCCCTGTTGTCGCTGGGGACCGGCATTCCGGAAGCCGTGGTCCGATAGCGACCAGCTGCCCTCTCACACGATAAGCCGTAATTGTCTACTCGTCGAAACAAAGCCATGAGGAAAGGCTGAGAGTGACGAACGCGAAGAGAATTGTATTGAGCGAGGCAGTTTGAAGACCGATGTGAAGGCGACTTACTTGTAGGCTCCTCGTGTGGGAAGCCCATCGGTTGGCCTCTCGTCGCTCGGTCGCTTTCGGGAATTTTTGAATTATTCGATGCATTCGGGTACAACTTAACTTCGAAGGTTAGCTATGCACATAGGAATGCGAAAGGGAAACCATATGAACAGTTTTCTTCCAGAGCATAACGGGAATTCAGGGCGATGGACGCGTCGCAGGGTGCTTGCGGCCGGGGCGATCCTTCCGCTGTTGCCGGCGGTGGCCCAAGCGGCTTCGGCGGATCTGGTGGGAGAGGATTCATTGGTGGTCGATCTCTACCGATCTCTTTCGGCCGACCAGAAGAAGTCGATCTGCTTTCCCTACGAGGCAGCGGATCGGAGCAGGCTGAATGCCAACTGGCATGTGACCAAGATCAAAATCGGCGACGCCTTTTATACGGCAGCGCAGAGAGAATTGGTGGAGCGAATTGTCGGCACCGTGATGTCGCCGGAGGGGTTGGAGCGTCTGAAGCAGCAGATGGAAGAAGATGACGGAGGGCTTGAGGCCTACAGTGTGGGGTTGTTCGGTGATCCAACAAGCGGTCCTTTTCAGTGGTTGCTGACTGGTCGTCATGTGACGTTGAGAGCCGATGGGGCGAGCGACCCGAAGGTGGCGTTGGGAGGGGGGATCGTCTATGGTCACGGCGAGGAATCAAAGCCACAGAACAATCTTTACTTCGATCAGACTCAAAAAGTGCACGCGCTCTTTGAGGCCCTTACCAATTCCCAGCGTGAGCGAGCGCTGTTGGCATCGATCCCAGAGGAATCGAAGTTGCATTTGCAGGGGCCGCAAGGTCGATTCGACGGCTTGGAGGTGGCGGCGATGAGCGACCCGCAGAAGGAGCAGGTCCGGGAGACGCTTGGCTACTTGCTGAAGCCATTCCGCGAATCGGATGCGAAGGAGATTCTCTCCAAGATCGATGCGGGTGGCGGAATCGATCGCCTGAGATTTGCCTTTTATCGCGATGGCGATCTGGAAGGAGATCAGGTGTGGGATGACTGGCGGATCGAGGGGCCGAACGCCATCTTTCACTTTCGTGGTGCGCCTCACGTGCATGCCTTCATTCATGTTGCGGATGTCTCATAAAGCGATCCTCTTGCGTCGCCTTACCGCTTTCTCGACCGTTTGGTCCTAGACCTGGAGGGATGTTGTGCAGTCCCCTGTCCGTCTGATATCTATGCGGGCGGCGTCCTGGATCGCCGCATGTGCCATTTGCATCGCCTTTGTTTTCCCTGTGAAGCCGGGATTGGCATCGGAGTTGTCGCCACCGCTTGGCAGCCGTCCAAATGTGATCCTGATCATCACGGATGATCAGGGATATGGCGATCTTTCTGCTCATGGCAATCCGATCCTGAAGACGCCACACCTGGATCGGCTTCATGCATCCAGTCGACGGTTTACCGACTTTCAAGTCAGTCCCACCTGTGCGCCGACTCGCAGTGCATTGCTTACAGGACGGCACGAGTTCCGCAACGGTGTGACTCATACGATTTTTGAACGCGAGCGACTGAGGCCCGATGCGACCACCTTGGCCGAAGTGCTTCGCCTAGCCGGCTACGGCACCGGCATCTTTGGAAAGTGGCATCTGGGGGATGAGGATGCCTACCAGCCGCAGCGTCGAGGATTTGACAAAGTGTGTATCCATGGCGCCGGTGGCATTGGTCAGAGTTACTCTGGCTCCTGCGGTGATGCGCCAGGCAATCGGTATCACGATCCCTATCTGTTGGTGGATGGCGTTTTTGAGAAGGCGGAAGGCTATTGCACAGATCTTTATTTCTCGAAAGCGATGGAGTGGATCCAAGATCGCGGCGCCGATAGGCAAGGGAAACCTTTCTTTTGCTTGATCGCCACCAACGCGCCGCACAGTCCGTACGTTGCCAGGCCGCAGGATGCGGCGCTCTACCAGGGTAAGGTTCCCAGCGTCGAAGTGGAGAATTTTTTCGGGATGATCCACAACATCGATCAGAACCTAGGTCGACTGCTGGATTTCCTGGAATCCGATGGATTGCGTCAGCAGACTTTGGTCGTGTTCATGAACGACAACGGTGGCACGGCCGGTGTTTCGGTTTTCAATGCTGGGATGCGAGGGGCGAAAGGTACTGCGTGGATTGGGGGCACTCGGGCCTCGAGTTTTTGGAGTTGGCCGGGTCGAATCGAACCGGGCGACTGCGATCGCCAGACAGCTCACATCGATTTCTTTCCGACGATTGCACAGCTGGCAGGAGTCGATTGGAACGTCTCGCTTCAGGCCCAGGTGGAAGGGAAGAGCCTGCTGCGTTTGCTGCAGGATCCTCAAGCCGAGTGGGAGAGTCGCCGCCTGGTGACCCATCTTGGTCGCTGGCCGGATCGTGAGCGGATGGCTCAGTTCAAATACAAGCAATGCAGTGTCCGCGATGGGAAGTGGCACTTGGTTTCTGCCGATGGTGGCCCGGCGCCGGCTTGGCAGCTTTTTGATCTTCAGAGTGATCCTGGTGAAAGCAAGGACGTTGCGGCTGAGCATCCTGATGTGAAAGGAGCGTTGGGAGAGTATTTCGAGCGGTGGTGGGAGGAGATTCAGAAGGATCTGGTCAATGAAGGGGTAAAGGGGCCAGCCGAGAACTCCTTCAAAACTCGTTTTCTCAAGCAGTATGGCATCCCGACCGCCAAGCTAAGGGCGCCAGCCAGCAACATCCTATTCGCCTTTGCAGATGATTGGGGGCGGTATGCTGGTTGCTACCGCGGTCTGACGGCCAAACCTGGTTTCGAGACTTTCGTAGCGACGCCATCCATCGATGCGATTGCGCGCCGAGGGGTCGTCTTCCGTCATGCGTTCGCTCCAGCCCCAAGCTGCACACCGTGCCGCAGCAGTCTGATCAGCGGCCAGTATTTCTGGCGTACCAGTTCAGCATCCATCCTGCAGGGTGCCAGATGGGATGATCGCATCGAAACATTCGCACAAGGTCTGCAGCAGCAGGGCAAGTATCAATTGGGCCGAAGTCATAAAGGGTGGAGCCCCGGGATGCCGGCCGATGCGCCGCTGGGAGGACGAAAAAATGGCTTTGAGCAAGCAGGTTCTGCGATCAATAATTTCTCCGAAGAAGTGACTCGTAGGATGAACGATGGGGCATCCCTCGAGGCCGCTCGCGAGGAGATCCTTGGGCAGGTGGAGGCGAACTTCGAGGCGTTTCTGGCGCAGCGTGATCAGGATCGCCCTTTCTTTTATTGGTTTGGTCCGACGCTGATCCATCGCCTATTTGTCCAAGGGTCAGGCAAGGCTTTATGGGGGATCGATCCCGATCGATTGCAGGGGCATCTGCCACATTTCTTGCCCGATGTGCCCGCGGTACGGGAAGATATCGCCGATTATCTCGGTGAGGTTCAGGCGTGGGATGCGGCCGTTGGACGGCTGATGGTGGTGCTGGAGCGGCATCAGTTGTTGGACGACACTCTGGTGATGCTCAGCGGTGATCACGGAATGCCGGGGATGCCGCGTGGGAAATGCAACCTCTACGATTTTGGAACGGCCGTGCCATTGATTGCGGCCGGGCCATCGGTACCAGAAGGTCGCGTCGTGGACGACTTGGTTTCTCTAATGGATCTTGCACCGACCTGGTTGGATTGGGCCGGGGTGGAGGTCCCGGAATTGATGGCTGGCCGGAGCCTGCTGCCGCAGTTGATGGCGAGTCATTCAGGCCAGGTGGAGGCGGATCGCGATTTCGTCCTGACTGGTCGCGAACGTCATGTCGCGGACGCTCGCGACGATGGTCTCCCTTATCCCCAGCGCGCCTTGAGGACCTCGCAGTATCTTTACATCCGCAATTTCCATCCCGAGCGTTGGCCGATGGGATCGCCCAAGTTGGCGGAGGATCCTGCCGTTGAGGGGAGGCTGGCCAAAGACACGATGGTTGGATACGCCGACATGGATGCCAGCCCCACCAAGGCCTGGTTGATCGCCAATCGCGAAAGCGAGGGTGGGAGTGAGTGGTATCGTCTGGCATTCGCCAAGCGTCCCTACGAAGAACTCTATCTTCTGGAAAGCGATCCGGATCAGGTCCGCAATGTGGCGGCAGAACCGGAGCACGAGGATTTGCTGAATCAACTGCGCGAAAGGATGGATCGAGAGCTATTGCGATGGGGAGACCCTCGAATGGTTGGTAGAGACGACTACTACGAAACTCCACCGATGGCAGGCCCACTACCCGCGAAGAAATAGGAACCAAACAATGAGTCCCTGTCGGATCCGCTTCTGGATGTCGTTGGCTTGCCTTTGGTCTTGGGGCGAGGGTGCATGGGGAGAGACGCCGTCGATCGATCGGCCTAATGTGCTGATGATTGCCATCGATGATCAGAACGACTGGATCGGCTGCATGGGTGGGCATCCACTGGCGTATACTCCAAACATCGATGAGCTGGCTGCGCGCGGAACGCTGTTTCTCAACGCTCACTGCCAATCGCCCCTTTGCAATCCGTCGCGTACCAGCGTGATGACCGGACTGCGGCCATCGACCACGGGGATCTATGGTCTGGAGCCATGGATGAGAAACGTGGAATCGCTGGCGGGGCATGTCACGATGCCACAAGCCTTTCAGAAGGCGGGTTATCAGACCTATGTCACGGGAAAGATCTTTCATGGGAATGCGGGTGGGGAGCCGAAGCGGCGGGAAGAGTTTCAGCACTGGGGGCCAGGCAGTGCGATCGGGCGAACGCCATCCAGCAAGCTGATCGGGCCGACCCCCATGGGCAATCATCCTTTGATGGATTGGGGAGCATTTGACCATCGCGATGAAGAGAAAGGGGATTGGGCGATCACCACCTGGGCTATCGAACAGTTGCAGCAAATGCCGAAGGATGCTCCCTTCTTCCTTTCGGTCGGCTATTTTCTGCCGCATGTTCCCTGTTATGTGACCCCTGAAGACTACAACCACTTCCCCGATGACACGCGTCTGCTTCCAGAGATTCTTGCAGGGGATCGCGAAGATACTCCAAGATACAGCTGGTATCTTCACTGGAACCTCCCGGAGCCCCGATGGAAATGGGTGGTCGAGCAGGGGGAAGATCGCAATCTCTGTCGATCTTACTTGGCCAGCACGCTCTTCGTCGACCGTCAGATTGGTCGTCTTCTGGACGCGCTTGCGGCAAGTCCGTTGGGCGAAAATACCCTGGTAATCCTCTGGAGCGATCATGGGTTTCATCTGGGAGAGAAGGGAGTGACCGGGAAGAATACGCTTTGGGAGCCTTCGACTAGGGTCCCATTGATCCTTGCAGGACCCGGGGTGTCATCGGGTGCCAGATGCACGCAGCCTGTCGAACTGCTGGATCTCTACCCGACCCTGGCAGAGCGATGTCATCTGGAGGCACCCAGAAATCTGGAAGGCCATAGCTTGGTACCGCAGTTGAAAGATGCTGGGCATCCGCGGCCATGGCCTGCGATTACGACCCACAATCCAAACAACCATTCGGTGCGCGGCGAGCGTTTGCGCTGGATTGTCTATGCCGATGGCAGTCAGGAACTCTATGACCTCAAGGAGGATCCAAACGAGTGGCGGAATCGAATCGATGACCCGACGTTAGGTCAGGAAGCCAGGCAACTTGCCGAGTGGCTTCCTAAGGTCAATCAGCCCCCCGTGCCTGGGAGCCATTCGCGGGTTCTCACCTATGATCCGCAGAAGGATGAGGCGACTTGGGAAGGGATGGTGGTCCGACGAACCGATGCGATTCCGGAATGACTTCAGGGCTATTCGATACCCTGCAACTGGTAGATACGATAACCACGCTCTTTACCTCCCGCGATCGGGCGAAGCCAATCAGGAGGAGTCCCCGACTGAAGTGCAGATCCAAGCGAAGCTTCAGGGAAGCGATTGGCGTTAAAAACCAGCACCAGACTGGCACCGGTTTGTCTGAACGACAGGGGAATGGAGCCCCACTGTTTCTCCTCGAAGGCATCGAGAGACTGTGCCATTTGGGATTCTGCGCGATGGTAAGGACCAGCGGTGCAGATGCAACGCGAATAGTAAATCGCCTCGGGCGACTGATTGATCGGTACCAGCGCGATCTGGTCTGCAAATGGTTCCAGATCTCGAGACAGCATCGACCGACTCCAGTTTCCATCCAGTCGATTGCTTGGACTGCTAGACCGCAACCAGGGGGCAACGGCGATAGGGCCAAAGATCAGCAGAAGGCAGCCGATGCCTATCATGACCTTCCGCCACGACGCGATTAGGGACTGTGTCGCCCAGTACCATCCAGCAGCAGCGAGGATTGCTGCCCAGGTCTGGAGGTATACCGCAAAGCGGACGTGTTTGATGGTGATCGCAAGGACAAAAAGCAAAAGTAGTAGGTGCAGCACCACTAAGGGGCGGCGGTATAAACGAAGCGGAAGGGCAGGGAGTACCAGGACGATAGCAAGACAGGAAAAAAGGCCTGATTCGGTGAGCGACTTCCAGTCATCTATCGACTGAAGTTCTGCTAGTCTGCTCCAGACTCTCTGCGTCATCTCATGAGAAAAGATCCCCTGTGTCCCTCTGGCAGCATCGGGGTAGAGGGTAAGCCAAATTCCAAGGAAAGCAGCACCTAACATGCCATGCAGCAGGCTCGATCTCCAGATCGTGCATCGCTGGCACTTGGGGCGAAGGAACGCCGCACCGTTGAACGTCACCAACGTAAGTCCGACAGCCAGTTCGACGTAAGGTCTGGAGAGTCGATCGATTTCGATGGCCGCCAGGCCACCGCTGGGGGGATCGGCGATCCAGGCTGCCAGGATGGCAAACAAAAAGCCGGAGGTCCAGCCCAGCGATGACGCGTGCCAGCCTCTCGTCTGCTCGACATCCTGCAGAGTTGCCATCGCCCAGGCAGCCATCGCAAAAGGAAATGCCTCCGGGCTGATCCAGATACCGGTGCCTCCGATCAGACCTGAAAGCAGGGCCCCAGAGTGGAAATTGGTTGCTTTTTCCAAAAGTTGATGTGGTGTCGATGTCCTGGAGTTCGGTGAGGGGGACGGAAGCAGTAGAGCGAACATGGCAATGGCGACGGCGGGTAGCAGGACATGGTAGTCGGCTCGGCCCAGTGCCCCATAGCTGGCGATCGCTGGGGATGCAGCAATGAGAATACCCGCCAGCAGCGCTTCTCTTTGTAGGCCGGTGACTCTGCGCACAAGGCTCATCGCAGCCCACGCGAGAGCCAAAACGCTGAGTGGGCCTATCACAGCACCTACGGCAAGTACGGCGTCGGACGAGGGTAACCAGGGAGCAAGGCAACGGCTGAAGCCAACGATCCATATGTCTAGCGCATGGCTCCAGTGTATGGGTATCGATTCTCCCCCGTTATCACGCGGGACATGATGGAGCCATGTTCCAGTTTCTAGGATCGCTTCCACCCGATTGACGCGATTGTAGGAATCGGTATCGATCAGCAATTGGTCTTTTGCACCATGCTTCCATCCAACGAATAACGCGGGGGCTGGAATCAGGCAGAAAAGAAGCCATTCGATCGAAAGGTAGCGTCTCTCTGGCGGCTTTTCCTTTTGGACCATGGGGGGACTGCCATCCTTCTCGCATCGCCTGCCTGCTTCTCTCCTATCGGCTAGCGCGGCTGATCGCCGTCGACACAGGGTAGATCTTCCACTTCACAGGAACTGGAGTCATTGGAACTGGAGTCCCTTTTATCTGGTGGTGGGACATCGGAAGCGGCTGCCTGAACGACGGCGGATCGAGACGATGGGGTGTTCGTTTCCTCACCCACTCTCTCGAGGGTCTGCAGGGTCTTTTGTGCGAGTTGGGAGGGTTGTCGAGACTTGGCAGCCAGTTCCAGATGCGCACGGGCCTCATCGAACGAGTCAGCAAGCATCATGGCGTGGCCCAGATTCGATTCGCACTGGGCGTTGGAGAGACCCGCCTTGCGGAAGGCGTGAAGAGCCTCTTTTTCGCTTCCTTTTGCTGCCAGCACCAGTCCCAAATTGTTGTGAGCTCTACGATGATGTGGCGATTGTTCGATCGAACGTTGCAGAGAGGAGTGTGCTTCTTCCAATCGCCCTTCCAGATAGTGCAGATATCCCACGTCGCACAGCAGTTCCGGATCGTCCGGGGCAGTTTCTACCGCCTGCTGAAGGTACTCCCAGGCCTCCTGGCGATCGCCACGTTTGTAGAGGAGCAGGGCAGAGCGGTGGAGAGCGG
The DNA here is from genome assembly GCA_044337705.1 of Pirellulaceae bacterium. Taxonomy (GTDB): domain Bacteria; phylum Planctomycetota; class Planctomycetia; order Pirellulales; family Pirellulaceae; genus JBEISR01. The sequence continues at coordinate 29,896 of JBIINB010000014.1, forward strand.
TGGCGTCGGGTGCTTCGTCCAAGATCTGTTGATACACCCGAAGCGCTTCGCTGTCGTTCCCTTTGATTTCGTGGCTTTCGGCCATTGCATATTGGATGTCGCTGCGACTTTTAGCGATTTCCTTAGGGCCGATTTTGCGGATCTCTCCCTGCGGCTCAGCATGCTTCTGGGGGAACCAGTTTCGGATGGAGCTCTTCATCGAAAGGCCATCGCCCCATGCCCCATTCTTGGAGGGAGAAGAGTTCTTGCAACCGGACAGGCCAGCGCTGCAGCAGGCGACTGTCAGGCAGGCAGCAGCGATCCGTCTTTGCATTGGATTGGCGTTCATGCGTTTACTCCTATCTCAAGTTCCCGGTGAATGGCTCAAGTGATTCAGCGCCCTGCTCCACCACCAGTCGCTCCTCCCATGCCAGCTCCTGTCGATAACGCAGCACTGGGAGCGACGTTCATCCCACCTCCAGCGCCGGTCGCAGCGCCCTGACCTCCAGCGTTGCGATTGATCATGCGTTGGTAGATCGAAGACGCCTCCTGCGACTCCAGGAAAGGAACCGACCGAGTGAATACGATCTGCTCTTCCGGTAGCTCCCACCCTCGCTCGATTGCCCATGCGCGCACCGACTCGCGTCGCCGAAGATCGAGGCTTGGTTGTCGAGGATCGGACTCGATTTTCAAGCTCTGGATTGCCAATTCGGCATCCGATCCCATACGAACCATTTTGGCGATTCCGTTTTGGTTCAGTTGATGAGCCAGTTCGGGAGGGTCGTTTAGAAAATCGATCCGATACAACGTAAGCCTTTCGATCTGCCCTTGTTCGATTTGCCGGTCCCAGACCTTGCGGCTGGCTGCACCAAATGGTGGATCGCAGAAGCGTTCGGGATAGCCCCAGCCTTTGGCCTGAAGTTTTCTCTTCCACTGAGCGTGCCACGATTGCCGTTTTGCCTGGCATGCTGTGCAGTTGCAGCGATGGGCGTCTCCGCAGCAGTCCTTGTCAAACCCTCGCTCCACCAGATGCTGCATACGAGGCCGGGCGGAAATTTCCATCGGAAGTTCCACATCGTCCTCATCCCATGGTTGCCGGACCACCTCTGCTTCGGGTGTGTTTTCGACTGCCTCCAAAGGAAGTGGCGCCAAGGGGCGAACCAGGGGCCTGGGCGGCTCGATCGACTCATTGCGGCTTTTAGCCACTTGCTGATTCGGCGAGTTTCGGCTGGGCGACTGAGCGGCTGCGGGGTGGCTGGAACTGATCGCGCATAGTCCACCGATCAGCAACCATCTCTTGCTTGGGGGCGAAATGCTTTTTCTCAATTGCATTGGAAGACTCCTGCGATCGGTTCCAGGTTCAGCGGGAAAGACCCACAGGACCATGCAGACATTGCTGTTCGAATTCCATTATTTCGATGATTCCCAGGGGATCATCCCAGTTGGTTGTGGATCTGTGGTTCGCACCTGTTCGGCCTTCGATGCGATTAAGGAGGTAGAATTCGTAGTCGGTCGGTTCTTCGATTTCCTCTCCCGGTAACGCAAAGGTTTCGCCGGGAGGGGCCGGCGCTACCAGGAACGGCGTGACCAGAACCAGCAGTTCCTTCTCGATGCGACGGTGAGTGGTGTTGCTGAAGAACGGACCAAGATAGGGCAGGTCACCAAGGCCCGGGATGCGCGCAGTCTGGGCGTCTAGCGTGATCTGGAGGAGGCCGGCAAGAGCGAGTGTTTCTCCTTGGCGCATCTCGACCGTCGTCGTGACGCGGCGCGTATTGATGCCGGGCACTGGATTGCCGCCAGCGACCAGGACCGTGCCCAGAGCGTTGTCGATGGTGCTGACTTCGGGCGCTACTTCCAGTCGGATACGATCATCATCCAGAATGTATGGGACGAATCGCAACTGGACACCAAAGTCCTTGAATTGGATACCCGGCTGCGCCAAAGCACCGTTGGCGACGGGAATCGGGAACTGACCACCGGCGAGAAATGATGCCTCGTGACCGCTCATCGCCACCAGATTCGGCTCGGCCAAGACCGACAGCAGCGAGTTCTGGCGGAGCGCTCGGATGAAGATGTCCAGGTCCATCGAAGGGAAGATCCCGAAAACGGTGGAGTTAGCCCCTAAGTTATTTTCTGCTGAACCGATCAGCCCTCCGGGGCCCCCGGTACCGTTGGCGGTGACTGCAGCGCCGCCAATCTGAGTGCCAATGATCGTACCGTTGGGAGATGCGTATAGAAAATCAGCGCCAATCTCACGCAGGCCAGTCCGATCGAGTTCCGCGATACGGACCTGAAGCGTCACCTGCTGAAGGCCTGGGACTCGCATCAGATTGATGATCTGAGCCCCGGTTCCTTCCCGGCCCCCCGAGCTTTCTTTTTCTTGTTGTGAGGGTGCTGCTGCATCGCCAGCCTTAGTCGACTTTTCGTTCTGGGCTTCCGGGCTCTGCTGAGCTTCATCTGTGTTGGCATCCCCTTCGACAGGCGGCTGTTCCGAATTCTCTTCCCCTTCCACCGCGGGTCCGCCTCCACCCCAGTTTCCGCCTCCCTCAATTCTCGTCGATTGCTCGGAAAGAAGAAAAGCTCTCAGCGTCTGTTCGATCTGTGCTATCTGTGAAATGGAGCGGGCCTGTCCTTCCAAGACGACATGCTGGCGCAATTGATGCAGCTCGATGATTGCATCTGGAAACATTCGCAGCAACTGAATTCGCACCGTCTCCAGATCGTATCCAACTTGTATTTGAAAGGAGAATGCATCGCCGTCTGCAGTCAGAATCGTCAGATCGGTGACGCCCGAGCGTTTCCCGATCAAGCGGAGCATCATCGGGTTGGGGAGCAATTGAAAGTCGACGATACTGGGGTCGCCTACCGCCACGACACCGGATTGACGCACTGTTGAAATTGGTTTCTTAAGTGTCAGCAAGCGTCCTTGTCCCACGACCAGTTGGATTTGGGCGTCCAGGGTGGAAAGTGGTTCCAGCAGCGAGCTGGTTGGTGCCGACACGCCATCACTGCGTGGCTCGATCTTGCCGAATTCCCTGGGGCGTACCGACGGAACGACTGGAAGTCCGGTGGATCCATTCTGAAGCATTTTTGTGCTGTACCGCGTCGGGGCACCGCTGACCGGAGCCAGTCCTTCGGTCAGATCGTACGGCGACCGGGATGTAGAGGGGTCGGCCACGACGGAAAGCTGTGACGGACCGAGTGGTGCTTGTCCGAAAAGGGACGTGGAGGCTCCGCCACCAAGCGATCCGTAAACCAGCAACACCAGGGCTCCAAGCATGGAGCCACGCCAGAAGCGGATGAGTCTGTTGTGGTTCATGCGTGTCGGTCTCCGCCAGCAGTCTTCAGTCATTGAGTCGTGGCATGGATGGCATTCGAGTCGCCCTGAGGCACAGGGAAACCTGTGCGAGAAGGCTGGGGTTCGAAAACCAGGATCCTGAAATCAGCTGGAGTGGGATGATCTTGTCAGCACATGCGAGATAACCCGAATAGAAGGATCGGCTATCAGAACCGGGGAAACCCCTTTCTTTGGCTATCGCATTACATTCCTCACCATGCACTCGACCCGTACATCCGGCAGATCTTGCCCAGGCGTCCTATTTGGACAGTCCGCTTGAGAGCAGCAGTCTCCGCCAAAGAGGAGCGAGATGCTGCAGACGAATTGTTCTGGGCGAAGGAAAGGGGGCAAATTAAGTGAAGATCGCGATGGCAGATTAGTTGGCAGCGGAAACCTTCGTTAAGCTGAAGTTTCGGTCTGCCGGTCCACAGGAATCCCACCTGCAGAGGGGTGGCTGTTGGGGCGGGGACGGCCAAGGAGTCGATCGAATGATGCGGACGGTGTATGCGATATTTAGCGTTGCTGGCTTCTTATTACCCAGTTATTGCTTTGCCAGGCACTTCACGAATCCTGAGGCGGGAGGCTGGGGTGCTTTTTGGGCGGCGCCCTGGTCCAGTTGGGTGCAGGCGGGGTTCAGTTGGGATCTAATCCTTACGGCGATGGTGGCGCTCACCTGGATCGTAGCTGGGTGTCGGGGCAGTCATCCAGCGCGAGGGTTGCTGTATGTCGTCGCGGCGTTTGGGGTGGGTATCTGTTTTGCGCTGCCGTTGTATCTTTGGAGCGAAGAAAGCCGCCGTTTACGGGAACATGAGAAAAAGTAATTGGAACAGGTGGATGATCGACCTCCGTTTCTTTTAGAATGATGAGGCTCGGGCAATTATCCTCCCCTCTCCCGAAGGCTTCCCACCTTGAATTCAGAAACTCAATCGCTTGCACTTGAGCGTGCCCGTCGCAAAGCCTACTGGCGGCTGATACCGATTCTTTTTATCTGCTACATCATCGCCTACGTTGATCGGACCAACGTTTCGATTGCCAAGTTGACGATGTCGAAGGATTTACCCGCATTCACCAATGACGTGATCGGATTTGGCGCGGGGATCTTCTTTCTCGGCTATTTCCTTTTGGAAATTCCAGGTTCGATTCTGGTGGAGCGATGGAGCGCCCGGAAGTGGATCTGCCGCATCATGGTGACCTGGGGGATCTTTGCGGCCCTGACTGCGTTTGTGAAAACCCCATTTCAATTTTATGTGGTCCGTTTTCTTTTAGGGTTGGCCGAAGCTGGGTTTTTCCCAGGGATTATTGTCTATCTGACGCACTGGTTCCCGGCCAAAGATCGCTCCAAGGCGTTGGCTTACTTCTTGATCGCCTCGCCGATCGCCATGATTATTGGCCCGGCGATTTCGCGAGAGATGTTGCCGATCGGAACCAGTGAAGTGGTCGATGGGGTAGTTAAGAGCGTGCCGGAGTTATTGGGGATGAAAGGCTGGCAGTGGATTTATATTTTTTGGGGGATTCCAGCTGTTCTTATGGGATTGGCGGTCCTGTTCTTGCTGCCCGACAAGCCGCATCAGGCGTCCTGGTTGTTGCCTGAGGAGCGAGATGCGTTGGAGGCGGAGTTGGCCAAGGACAAGAAACATCATGGCGCGGGTCATTTGCCGCTGGCCAAGGCGTTGACCGATCCGAAGGTACTGCTCTTGGCAGCGGCCTACTTCGGGATCGTGACGGCCAATTACGGGATCGAGTTTTTCCTCCCGAGCATTCTTGAGAAGTGGTATGCGCTGAAGTTGGATCAGGTGACAGTGTTGGCGATGCTGCCGTCGATTCTGGTGATTCTGGGGCAGCTGTTTGTCGGATGGAGCTCTGATCGATTCCATGAACGAAGATGGCATTCGTCGCTACCTGTCCTCATTGGGGCAGCAGCCTTGCTATTAGCGACCTTTTCGAAGGGAAACCTTGCGCTCACGGTAGGCTGCTTTATCATCGCGGCGACTGGTATGAAGGCATACATGCCTGCTTTCTGGTCGCTTCCAAATCTATTTCTGACCTCGACCGCTGCAGCGGGCAGTGTGGGCTTGATCAATTCGGTTGGCAATCTGGGTGGTTTTCTTGGTCCGACTGTGGTTGGCTATCTGGAAAAGAAGACGGGATCGTTTGCGTTTGGTCTCTGGATCATCACTGCGACGGCGGTGATTTCAGCGCTGATCATTGCGATGCTTCCCATCCGGCAGATGATGGCCACATCACAGGGGAATCGCACCGACGAATCGACGGTCACATGAGCTAAGGGATCATCAGGCGGCTGAGTTGCCGCGTCGCCATCTGGGATCGCTTGAATCGGCCATGTAGATTTCCCGCGTGGGATGGGAGATCTTGATCTGGGCCCGGTGGAATGCCTCCTGGATCTCGGCCAGGAGTGCGTGCCGGACTTGCATGCGGTGGTCCAGCGTCAGCAGGAACACACGGGTGACCAGCAGCAGTCCATCGGGCTGGATATCTTCCAGGACCGCCGTAGGTTCCGGGTCCTTCATGATCTCTGGGTGCGCATGGCAGAGGTCCAGCAGGATGCGGCACGCCTGATCGACATCGGTTCCAAAGGCGACCTGCACTCGAAGCGTCAGACGATTGGTTGCGTCGGACAAGGTCCAATTGAGCAATCGCCCGGTGATCAAGTCCTTGTTGGGAATGATCAATTCCTGTCTGTCCCAGTTGGTGATCGTGGTGGCTCGCATCCGAATCCGGGAGACGCTTCCGGTCGTCTCGCCCATGGTGATGACATCGCCGACGCGGATCGGTTGTTCGAAAAGGAGGATTAGGCCGGAGATGAAGTTAGCGAAGATCTCCTGCAGACCGAAACCCAGACCGACGCCCAGTGCGGCGACCAGCCATTGGATGCTGCCCCATCGGACTCCCAGGCTGTTGAACGTGGTGACGATTCCAAGGAATGCGATCAGGTATGTCAAAAGCGTGGCGATCGCATAGCGAACCGCGTTCTCGATCGGCAGGTGCTGCAGGATCGCGATCTCCAGGAGAGCCGGAAGGTTTCTCGCGGCGACGATGGTCATCAGGATGGTGGGGATGGCGATCAGGAGATTTGCCAGGGTGATTGGAATATTTTTGTCGGGGGTAGTGCCGGCGACCTCCCATAGTTTCACGGAATCGAGAACACCGACTGCCGGGAGGACTCCCGCCCAGATGAAGGCGATCGAACCGAGGGCGGCAAGGAGTACGACGCTGGATAGCAGTCGCATCGTCTGTGCATTGATCTCCGCAACATCGATCTGTGGGAGATTCTGCAGCATCTGACCAGCGCTGTGCACGTCCCGCTTCTGTGCTTCGGTCAATCGCATTTTGGCCTGAGCGACCACCAGCTTCCGGCGGCTGAGCATCATCCAGCGTCGAAGCAGGTAGTGAATCAATTGAAGAGAGACCAAGCTGATGATGGTGGTGTGAAGCAGGGTAGCAAGGCGCTGGGCTGTGTAGTGGAAGCCAAATAGACTGAGGGCACCCAGAGCCCAGGGGGCCAGCGAGATGCCGAAGTACCAAAGGTAACTGAGGCGATCGGCCCAGCCTCCTGGATGGCTTGTCAGGTAGGAAGCGAAGACACCATGTTTCGGGTTGAGGATTCTCAGGAGGAAAAATCCGGTCAGCAGCGCCAGGGTGGCAAATGCGAGGCGACCAAGCGAACTCTCCCAGGCATCCACCTGAGCGGCATGGAGCATGGCGACACAGGTCACGGCAGGGATTCCCAGGTCGATCAGCCACCGCAGATTGGTGCGCAAGTACTTGGTGGTCTGTTCGGCCCAGCCGAAATGATCTTCGGCCAGTCCGTGGGGGCGGCAGATCTGTCGAAGAAGCTCCAGCGGAAGTAGGTACCGTGCGGCCACCAGCAAGCCAACGCTTGCGGTTGCGAGGAAGTCGTCCCGAGTCCCTTGGCGGTTCAATCGCCATCCCAAAAATGCCAGCAGCAGCGGAATCGGCAGGCTGATCGCAAGAGTCCAGACGATGGTCTTGGCGGTTGGAATGAATGATACGTTGGAACTCCGCATCGCCTGCTCACCCAACGGCTTGATCCTTCGTCGCAGTGAGGGTAGCTGGGAAACCAACAGTCCCCAGAGTGCTGCGACGAAGATCCAGGTGCTCGATTCCTTCGTCGCGTCGCGCCAAAGACTGCTTCCGACCAGCGACCAGTTGTCGAACGATGCAAGCCACTGGATCGCCTGCGGAACCTCCTTCCATTCGGATTTCTGGAATGGTTCGGATGACCGAATCCAGAGGATATGTTGATCGACGAAAGATCGATACTGTTCCACCAGCTGGATCGTCTCCTTTTTGGTGGATGCAAGCTGGAAGAGGTTGTCGAAGTAGTTGCTGGCATCTAGCCGGTAGCTGGTTAGCTGCTGTTTCTCCTCAGTCAGCCACCGTTTGGCTTCTTCTGACAGTCCTGTCGAATCGGTCGCGCTTTTGGAGGAGAGGGAGTCGCTGAAGCCATCCAGCTGGGCCCTCAGGTCGTCCAGTTCAAGAATCAGTGTCTCGGTGGCCATCATCCGCTGTTCGTACTGCTGCAGCTCGGCATTCATCCGCTTGGGATCGGGGAGATCGCCGCGTTGGCGTCTCAGCATCAGTCCCACCATGGCGTTGTAGCCACCGAAGGAGCGACTGAGACCGGGCTGGATGCGGTCGGTCATGATCGAATACCGTTCCTGCCATAGCTTCTTGGAGGCTTTGGCGGTTTCGATATCGCGCTGGATCGCCGAATTGTTGGTAGCCAGAACCAGCCAATCCCCAGCGCGCTTCACCACGCGATCGGCCGATGCTTTGAGTCCTTCTGGTGCCTCTTCTCGCAATCGCGTCAGTCGACGCAATTCGTTTTTGATCGCACTTTCGCGTCGTTTGTTCAGTTCCTCGGTGATTCCTTTGACCAATGCCTGCCACTGCTTTTCCTCCTGAAGCAGCAGTTCCTTTCGCAACGGAAGCAGCTCCGCCTCCGCTTCGTACGTTCTTGCCTCCAGCTCCAGTTTCTTCAGCCGCTCCAGACTGGTATCCCTTTTGGCCTGAAGCAGCCATCGTTGGGCTTCGGCAATCCGTGCATCCCCTTCGGCAGGCTGGAAGCTGGAAAGTTCGTCTGCTTGCTTCTTCAGCAGTTCTTTCTCTTCATTGATCAGACGTGGTAGGTCCTTTCGCCTAGCCTCCCGCGAAGTGATCGCGGTCTCCACTTTGGTGCGCTGTTCGATGACGGCCTGAAGGCCGGTTTGAAGCCGCTGCTGTTCCACCTGCAGCTCCTCGATCGGCATGAAGTCGAGAAGGCGAGTGGAGCGAGATTCGATTTCAGGCGGACGATCCTTTTGCTTTTTGGCATCCTGGATCGCTGTGGGCGCAGCTTCTGCGCTGCTGGCCAGTTCCCTCGCCGTCCGCTCCAACTCCGCTTTGCTGCGCAGCTCCACCTGGACCGCTTCATACAGCGACAGCAGGCTGGTCCGAAGATTGGTGTCCAGGTCGGTTTGAGCCTGCACCTGTTGAATCAGCTTGCCGATCGCATCCGCTTGCAGCGGCACGGGATCGACTGCGATGACCGGCGCGTCTTTGGCTGAAGGGGCCTGTCCGGTAGAAAGGTTGGACGGAGCGGGGTTAGCCGGCGAGGCTGCAGGGGAAGGGGAGCGTGCTGAATTGGGGTCCTGGGTTCCCGCCGGGCTTTGCAGCAAGCGGGCAGCGGGGAACGATTCGAGGTTCCTGGGGGCTTGGCCCCACGCAGATCCAAAAATCACAATCGTTCCCAGGGCAGCCCATGCCCAAGGCAATGGTCGAAGCATTACGACAGCCCATCTTTCCAGCAGCATCCGCTCGATCGTCCGCGTCCGATTGTTTCCCCAAGCCACTGTAGGAGGGCTTTACAGGAATCCGGCGTTCATTTCCAGATCTTCGTTGGAGTATTCCCCGCAAGAGGGAGGAATTCGTGGCTTGGCAAGCATCGGCTGGAATGTTATAAATTGGGATTCTGGAAGAAGCCCGGACGTCCGTTATCGTCCGTGGTAAAAAGGCTGTAGTCACCAACTGTTACAGGATTTGCAGGCGATATGTCCACTGTGCGCCGCGGGCCCGCTGCCCGGAAAACCAGCAAGAAACGGACCCGGGTACGGACCAAGACCAAGAAGAAGGATCCGCTCTTCGTCGAAGGCAAGCGGCCGCGTCCTATGTACGTAGACTACAAGGATGTGGAATTGCTTTCGAAGCTGATCAATCGTCATGGACGTATTGTGGGCCGACGCAAGACCGGCTGCTCGGCCATCAGCCAGCATGCTGTGACGCAAGCGATCAAGAGGGCGCGATTCATGGCGCTCCTTCCTTACGTTGCTGACTGATCCCTGGATCCAGTCCGTTCGATACCAAGCCGATGGCTCGCTGGGCGAGCGTCGGCTTTTTTTCTGAACACGCACGAACTCCAATGTGCCCGGAGTTGGGAGTCGATTGCCGTGGCGAAATGGACTTTCCGACGACGCGTTGAGTTTGCGGAGACCGATGCTGCGGGCATCGTTCACTTCGCGTCGTTGATGATCTACATGGAACAGGCCGAGCACGCCTTTCTAAGGAGCCTGGGACTTTCGGTATTTCCGAAACGAGGGGAGGAGTTTACCGGGACTTGGCCGAGAGTCCAAGCGTCCTGTGAATTCTTCGCACCCGCCCGGTTTGAAGACGAACTGACTGTCTTGCTTGAGATCGATCGCATCGGTGGATCCTCAGTGACTTACCGAATGGAACTGGAGCGATCGGGGGAGGCGATTGCCAAAGGGACGATGACGTCCGTTCATTGCCTGCACGAGGGGGATCGGCTGGTACCACATCCGATTCCCGAAGAGATCCGTCGAAGGCTAAAGCCATTTCTCGCCAAGTCGCCTTCCAGTGCATAGCGGGCTTATGGGTCGATCCAGACCGGGGCCCAGGGGCCTGGTTTGACCTCGATCTTTTCCCCTGAAGGTGGCGTTGTCGTTTTCACTGCCTCGGCCAACTGTTCGGCTAATTGCTGCGTTTCGGCTGCGAATTCAGGAAGTTCCGCTAGGTTCCTCAGTTCCTTTGGATCCGCTTGGTGATCGTACAGTTCGCGTCCCTTGGCTCCATTGTCCCAGTGGGTGTACCGCCAACGCTCGGTGCGTAGCGAGTAGCCGAAGAAGCGGTTGGGAGGCTGGCCTCGCGATACCTGAGTCAGCGCCCAGCCCCTCCCTGGATGCATAGGATCTTTCAGCATCGGAACCAAGCTCTGCCCCTGCAACTGCACCTCTGGACGTATCGACGCCAGCTCCAGCATCGTGGGGTAAAGATCGATATGCGATACCGGGGCCGTCGATACGGTTCCTTGGTCCGTCCAACCTGGAACGCGAATCAGCAGTGGGACGCGAGCGCTCTCCTCAAAGAGGCTCATCTTCTGCCATAGTCCATGTTCTCCTGTGTGGTATCCGTGGTCGCTAGTGAAGACGACGATGGTCCGGTCTGCCAAGCCTGACGACTCCAGGGCGGCGAGCACCTTTCCGACCTGTGCGTCCATGAACGAAATGCTGGCTCGGTACGCTTGGAGTGCTTCCCGCCTCTGCTGGTCGGTCATGCTGAGCTGTTCGGGTTTGGCGCTGGCCAAGGCAGGTTGCGGAATATCTTCCTGGTCGGCTGCGATGTCGCTCACCAGTAGGATTTGATCGAGCGGATGTTTTTTGAAATATTCCTTGGGCGCGACATAGGGCGTGTGGGGCCGAAAGAAGCCAACCGATAGAAAGAAAGGGTGATCTGGCCGCGAGGAACATCGTTGCAGTGCCCAGATGGCATCCTCCGCAAGCAGAGCATCGGTATGCAGCGGCTCCGGATGATCGGATGCCAGCCAGCTAAGCGTTCCGCCGAACTCCCGTTCCTTCAGAGAGAAAATCTTTGAATGCTCCTTGTTGCGATCGACTCCTGATGGATTGAATTCCACCTCCCAGGAGGCGGGGTCGTCGTGGCCATCGGTACCGATCGAGTTGGGAACATTGTAGTGGTACATTTTTCCAGCCCGGACCACCCAATACCCTTCCCGGCGAAATGCCTGGGGCAGCGAAATGTGCTTGGGAATGGTTTGTCGGAAGATCTGGCCATTACTGAGGATGCCCGTACTGTTGGGGTAAAGGCCGGTCAGCATGGCATTTCGACTGGGACCGCAAAGCGGGAAGGCGCAATAAGCCCGATCGAATCGCATCGATGAGCGGGCAAGGGCGTCCAAATGGGGAGTCGATGCGCTGGTGTCGCCATAGCAGCCAATCTGATTGTTCAGATCGTCGGCCATGATCCATAGGACGTTCCAGCGTGGCTCTTTGGCAACTGTTTTCGCTTCGGTCTGGTGGATCAGGAATGTCGCGAGAACAATCGAGAAAAAAGTTCTTCGGTGGTGCATCGAAGGTGCCTCTCAAGATATGGATGGATTCATACGAAAGGGGTCAGGGCACGGGAGGATTTTCAATTTTTTGAAGAGCCCAACCACTGGCTGCGACGGCTTTGAGCGTTTGATCTAAGTCCCCCTCGCGCAGAATCGCAGGGAGCGGAAATCGATCGGCGTAGCTAGCGGGCAGTTGGTTGAACCGGATTTCGCCTCCCTTGAGGTCGCTCAGCCATGCCCCGTGCAACGCCACCATCGCACCGCGACCGGGAGCGTGAAGGATAACCTCTTCCGCTCCAGTTCTTTCCTTCAGCTCATTGAGGATCTTCCGCAGCGATTCGATCTGGAGACATTCCAAAGACAGGCCCGTTAGAAGAAGGGAGCGGCGGAGGCCGATCCAGTCCTTCATCGAGACGTCGATTTGATTGCTTCCTGTATGGATGGGATGAGCAACCACCAGAGGCAGGTCGGAGGGGATTCCCGTCCATTGGCTGATACTCTGGCTTATAGGCTCATCGGCGGATTGCAGGCCATCGCCATCCAAAAGCGGTTTGAGTCTGCTCCACAGCGATGCATCGGGCAGAACCACTGCGATCTTCCCTGAGCTCGATTTCAGTCTTGGGTTGATGCAGTCGAATCGAATGCCATTCAGGCAGTCGGTGCTGGACCACTGGTACGAAGTAAACCGTTCGCCGGCGATTTCCTTCCACTGGTACAGGTCCGAAAAAGCCTCTTCCGAAGCTTCTGAAGTCCATGGTCGTCGGTCGGCGATCGCCTGTTGGATTCGCGCTTTCCAGTTGGCAGGATCGATTGGCCTTGCCAAGGTCGTTGGGGTAGTGAACCAGTCCTGAACTGTAGTGACTCGTTGATCGATAGGAGCACTATCCCACACCTTGAGCGACTTGGGGTCGATCGATTTGCTGGCAACGCCGTCGATCGGATCCTTGGCGCCTTTGAGATGTTTTTCGAACCAGACGAAACAGCCAACCTGCAATTCCTGAGTGTCATCGTGGCCACCAGTGGTCCAGTGGATTCCCAGGTTCTCAGGCTTTCCCAGGACCTGATAGAGATGCGCGACCGACTGGTGGACGCGTTCAACGCCGTCGATCGGAAAAATGGGATCGCGATCGGTGTTTCCAATCAGCAGTGGTCGAGGTGCGATCATTGCGGCGAGAGTGCCGAAGTCCCAGCCGTGCCGATTGTTCATGAACATACAGTCGCAGTGGCCATCGATACATCGATCGACAATGTGGTCTTGGAGGTCGGTGATCCCGGCTACCGGGACCGCCACCTGGATTCTTGGGTCGAGCGCTGCGGCGTACCAACTATAGGCTCCACCACCGCTCCGTCCGGTGATTCCGATCCGCTCGGGATCGACTTCTGGTCTCTCCTGCAGATAGTCGATGGCACGGATCGCGTTCCAGGCTTCGACCCCTGCCGGCGTGTAGCCACGGGCCACCCAGTCCCAGCGGTGGTACTGGTAGAGCCCATGATGAATCCCTTCGATCTCACCCAGTTGAATTGTGTCGATCGCCATGCAGACGTAGCCATGCTTTGCGAACCAGAGTGGGTGGTGCTGATAGTGCGTCTTGTTTCCCAAGCTGACTCCATCCGGCTTGACCTGTGCATGCCCGCATACATAGAGGACGGCAGGTAGCGGAGATTCCACCCGTTTGGGGCGATAAAGGTTGGCGGTAACCCATAGTCCCGGCTGCGACTGGAAGGCTAGTCGTTCGACAATCACCTGGTCGATTTCGAAATGGTCCTGGTGTTTTGGATCGAGCGGCGTTTTGGCGGGCCAGGGATCGAGTCCCAGCATCGATTGCAGCTGTCGCAGGAGATCGGGCCGGGATCGGTCCCACGATGCCGCATCCTTGAAGAATGTCAGATCGTTGCGACGTTGGAGGTCAGCCACGCGATGGGCCAGCCCGGCTCGCAGGCGATCGGCAGCCGTCTGGGCTTCCAGGAAAGAGTCTCCTAGAATGGCGACCGTCCACCAGCAGGCCAGCAGAGCCCAAATCCAGCTTGGCCGTTGAAAGCTTGGCTGCTTCGGCTGGCTTGCGCAGGGTGCGATTGATGGGGTAGGGTGGGAAGGTGGCATGGCAATGCTGCCTCGGGTGAGGTCCACGAGAATCGATTGGAATTCACGAGCGGACAGGGAAGGAACCGGCGGATGATACCGATACGGGATAACATACAGCCTCGCCGATGGCCGTGGGTGAATTATCTCATGATTGCGCTGTGTACGATCGCCTTTGCGGCGCAAGTGATGTCCGGCGATGGAGGTGCGGCGCTAGCCGAGCGATGGGGGATGATTCCCGCCCGCGTCACCAATCCCGGGAAGGCGGTGGTGGTGCCGGCGGAGCGGGTAGTATCCACTGTTTTCGGACCGCAGGTCATCAAGGGGATGCGGCAATTGCCGCCGGCTCCTGTTTCCGACTGGCTCACCCTGCTTAGCTGCATCTTTCTCCATGGAGGGTTGATGCATTTTCTAGGGAATATGTGGTTTTTGCATATCTTCGGCGACAACGTGGAAGATCGGCTGGGGCATGGGATCTACCTGCTTTTGTATCTGGGTTGCGGATTGATAGCCAGCCTCACCCACCTCGCCTCGGATCTCCAATCACCTATTCCCACCATCGGTGCCAGCGGAGCGATCGCCGGCGTGATGGGAGCTTATCTGCTGCTGTATCCTAAGGCGAAGGTGATGTCGGTATTGCCTCTGCTGATTATCTTCCCCGTCATCATTCTCCCCGCATGGATTTTCCTGGGACTGTGGTTTGCGTTTCAGTTTTACAATGGATGGGCATCGATGAATGCGGCCGAACAGACAGGTGTCGCCTGGTTTGCGCATGTCGGTGGTTTTGTTGCGGGGATGGCGTTAGCGGTAGGCATGAAGTTCGCGCACCATGTTTCGCCTCCTGTCGACGGGGTGCTGGCAGGCACGGAGAAAGATGGCTTTTATCCGCGAGGCGGTTGATGGCTTGGGATGGACTAGGGCCAGTTGAGGCATTTCTGGTCCGCTGTTGCACTGAGATTGTTAGATCTGCATAGGGCAGAAGATATCGCTCGAGCCGGTGGACTCAACGCGGGGGGCCATAGATTCGCATGGAGACTGAAGACGCATGGCCGGGGTGCAGTCCGGAAGAGCCGATGTCGATTGGGCAGTTGCATGCGTGGGCTCAGGCCGCTCTGCGTGAATCGATTCCCGATGCATGGGTGCAGGGTGAGATCTCCGATCTTTCGCGACCCTCTAGTGGCCACTGCTACCTGACGCTGAAGGATACGGAGCATCAATTGCGGGGGGTGGTATGGCGTTCCTCGGCGGCGCGGATTGCATTCGAACTGCGCGACGGTCAAGAGGTTCTCTGCTACGGCAGGCTGGATATCTATGCACCGCGAGGGACGTATCAGTTCGTCATCCAGAAGATGCAACCGCTTGGCATTGGGCCGTTGCAATTGGCCTTCAAGCAGCTTCATGCGAGGCTGGAGAAAGAGGGGCTCTTCGCCGCATCACGAAAGAAAAACCTTCCCGCCTTTCCCCGAAGGATCGGTTTGGTGACCAGTCCCACCGGCGCCGCCGCTCACGACTTCCTGGAAGTGCTGCGGCGTCGATGGCGAGGAGTCCATGTCATCCTGATCCCAGCTCGTGTGCAGGGGGAAGGAGCAGCGGAGGAAATCGAACGGGGGGTCCATCTAGCGCAGCGCATCAAACCATCGCTCGACATTCTGGTGGTCGGACGCGGTGGAGGTTCCATGGAGGATCTGTGGTGCTTCAATGAGGAGCGGGTGGTGCGAGCGATCGCGGATTGTTCGATTCCAACCGTTTCGGCTGTCGGCCACGAAATCGACGTCACCCTGTCCGACCTGGCCGCCGACGTCCGAGCCCTGACTCCTTCGGAAGCGGCCGAAAGGATCTTGCCCGATGCCAGTGAACTGATGAGCAGGCTGGTGGAGTCGCATCATCGATTGAATCGATCGATACTGCGTCAGGTCCAGGAAGCCAAGCAGCATCTTCGACTGCTTGCTGAACGACCGATCCTGAAGGATCCGATGGAACAGATCCAACTGCGAAGGCAGAGGCTGGATGATCTCCAGGATCGCATGGAGCGGCATTGGCCTGTACGGCTGGAACGAGCGCGCAGTCCGATCGATCGATTGGCTGGGCAATTGGCAGCTCTCAATCCCTTGGAGGTGTTTCGCCGAGGTTATTCAGTCGTCCGCAGGCAGGACAATCAGAAGGTCGTCGACACCATTGAATCGGCGAAAGTAGGAATGGCGATCGAAGTTCTTCTGAGGGATGGTCGATTGATGGCGCAGGTCGATCAGATCGATGCCAAGTCGTTGTTGCGAGAATGGAGCGAAAGGCTTGCGGTGACGGATGAGCCATGATTGGTCGAGCCCTAGAGTCGATCATGCGTCGTTTGACGAAGGGGTATCGATCCGCCCCAGAGCCCAACGAATCGCCTCTTGGGTCGAGTCGGGATGCGAATGCTTCAGTTGCTCCGCAAGAAGACTTCGTGTGGATAAGAGCTTGCGGTTTCCGGCTGCAAGAGCGGCATTGCGCACCAATCCACTCCAGCCTGCCCGCAGCATCGGGGAATCGGCATAGCGGGCTAGGAAAGTGGCTTCGTCGATCGACAGCAGTTCGGTCAGATCGCTGTGACGCATTGCGGGGTCTCCCTGCAGCCAATCGGTCTTCGCAGCGATTGGCTTTCGATTCCAAGGACAGACTTCCTGGCAGATGTCACATCCCCAGACCCAATCTCCCAACGCAGGCCGAAGCGATTCGGGGGCAACCCGCCGGCTTTCGATCGTCCAGTAGCTGATGCAGCGGGTGGCATCCAATTGGTAGGGGGCGGGAAAAGCCTGCGTTGGGCAGGCATCCAGGCAGGCGCGGCAGGTGCCGCAATGCTGCGTTGCAAAGGGTGCATCAGCCTTCAGTTCCAGATCGGTGAGCAGGGCGGCGATGAATGTGTAGCTGCCCAGCTTTGGATGGATCAGCATCGTGTTCTTTCCGATCCACCCAAGCCCCGCAAGCCGCGCGAAATCGCGTTCCAGCAAGGGAGCCGTATCGACCGCTCCGCGGCACCTCGCCGATGGCTCGATTCGCTTCAGCCAATCGGAAAGCTGGCGAAGAAGTTGTCGTATTCGATGGTGGTAATCGATGCCACTGCAGGCGTAGGCGGCAACCTTTCCATAGCCTTCTTTCTCGGTCGATCGATCTGACTGCTTGTACGACAGAAGCAGCATGACCAGGCTTTTGCATCCTGGCAGCACGCCATCCGGATGCCGGTAAGCATCCCGCCGTCGCTTCAGGTAGTTCATCTCCCCAGCATTACCTGCTTCCAGCCATTGGAGGAACGGCGCGTACGTGGTCGCTTCCTGGGCTGCGACAATCCCCACCGCCTCAAATCCCAGGTCGATAGCGTGGTGCTTGACCGCCAGCGTTAGAGGTTCTGGAGATATCAGCTCGTTGCTCATCACAAATCAGCGAAAGCCCTTGAATTCGGATTTTTCCCCCTAGTTTGTTCAGGCTCTTGTGTTGCAAAAGCCCGTGGAAAGTGTCGACACCGGCAGCAAGGATGGCGCTCCGAAGGGGAGGGTTTTACGCCGTGACGAAAAGCAATTATCACACAATCAGTGTAGTATCTCCTCCCTGGCTGATCACAATCTAGTCACGATCTGCATCAGAAATCCAGCAGTAGCGGAAGAAGGCTGACTTGGTGGATATCACCCGAGCTCATCCCGGCATATCCACGGAAGGCAACGATCTTCCATTGCCTTCAATCGGTCTTTCGTTTTCACAATCGATCCGATCTACCTAGGTTTCGATAACTTCTCCTGAATTACATTCTAATGGTCGTTAGAGTATTGGTCTGCCGATTTCCTATCGAAGAGCTGGCTGAGTCGCGGTCCAGCAATGGAGTAGGAGCCGTCAGCCAGGTGGCAGTTTCTGGAGTGAAGGCGCGCCAAGGGAAAGCCATTTCCGAATCGCTTCGTTGCGCCTGAGGATGAAGTGCTCCAGGAACGTCACCAGGATAGCCGAGGCACCGAACATCGGCAGGTAGAGGCTGAGAATCAGAAACAGAGCCACAAAGGTCAGTTGGATGTGAGGTTGAACCAGTGGTAATGGGGCGCCCAGCGTGTTGGGGACGCGGCGTCTCCACCACATCCAAAGACCGCTGCAGGAGAGTAGGATCAGCCCCAATGCGGTCAATAAGCCCAGAAGCTGATTCGGGAGACCAAAGAGCTGTCCTTCGTGAGCGGCTATACCAGCCGAGACGGCTTGGTCGAGCCAGTGTTTCTGCGAGAATCCTTCGTCGCTGACGATTCGTCCTGTCGCTGCATCCATCTCGGTCGTACGGCGCAACACACGATTCTGCGACTCCGCCTTGATTGTCCAAGGCCCTCCTGATTTCTCCGGTGGCTCGATCAGCACAGGAGTCGCCAATTTCATCGAGCTTGCATGGGATGCGACTGTTTCCAGATGATCCCAATTTTCGACGATGCCCCCACTACTTCGGCGAAAGCCACCCTTTCGCTTCTTCGGCGATTGGTGATCGCTGGGATGGCCGGCATGGTCGGTGGCGGGTTGGCCTCCAAGGGTCCAGTCTTGCTTGGAGAGATCCGTACCCACCAGAGCGCGCGCCTGCCGGAAATAATTGCCCCAGAACTTGGCCCAGGGCAGGCCGGTCGCAAGGAGAAAGAATGCGAAAGCTGCAATCCAGAATCCGGTGACTCCGTGGAGGTCTCGCAACCATCGACGATGTCCACTGCGCCAACGAGGATAGAGGATACCACCCCAGCCCTTGTGGCTGCGGGGCCACCAGAGAAAAAGTCCTGTCGCCAACATGATGATGGTCCAGGAGCTGGCAAGCTCGACAAGATTGCTGCCGCGATTGCCCATCAACAATTGCCCATGAAGTCGCTTCAGCCAATTGAAGAAGCGACTGCCTTCCAATTCCCATCCGAGAACCTTGGCTTGATTGGGATCGACGTAGACGCGGTGCAATTTGTCTTCGTGCATCACCAGGAAGCGAGATGACTTCCAGCCCGCCTCTGGCAGCAAGTAGGCCGACGGCTTGGATTGCGGCAAAGATGCCAGGGCCGCCTGGAACTGTGCCGCAACGGGTTGAGCGACGCCATCGGAGGCCATCTGATCCCAAGAGCGATCCAGCAAGGGTTCCAGTTGCGGCCGAAATAGGTAAAGGGCGCCGGTGAGCGACAGAATGATGACGAAGGGAATGCAGAACAGCCCTGCGTAGAAATGCCATCGCCAGACGGCACGATAATCGGGCCAAGAGGTTTCTCGGTGAAGCATGAGTTTAAGCAATCCAAGAGTAAGGTCTGATTTCGAAGGACGCGAGAGTGCAAGGGAAAAAGGCAGGGGGCGTCTGCCATCCAGCAGCTTCGCCCCCTGCCATGGAAGAGGCGATCAGTATTCGCCAACCGTTTCGCCACCATCGATACTGTGGAGGGCTCGATGCAGCGAAGCATCCATTCCGTTGGTGAAAAACTGAACCGACCCATCGGCAAGTCCTACCATAGCACCTCCGGTATGGTAGCTTCGAGGAGCGAAGTAGCCGGTGAAGTGAGTGACGACATCAGGGATGACAGAATTGGGAGTGGTATACCCATTGGTCAATGAGTTGATGGCACCGCTGAAGGCCCAGGACTGGCCGCGTCCCCGCAAGGCAGGGCTGGTGCCGCCTCGCCAGCCGGTGAAGGTTGGCCAGAGCACACGCAGGTCGGGGTTGGAGATCATTCCTGCAGCATTCCTATAGGCCGACCAGCCACCTCCTGTGGCGGCCAGACCCGGCACGGAGTTGAGCGCGCTGCTGACTCCTCCCGAACCGTTCAGCGTATAGGCATAGGGGAACTTCGGAAGCTTCCCTGCCGGAAGTGTCATATCGTCTCCCACGCTTCGCACGGTTTCGCTCATTGCCACTGTATTGGAGCTGCCGTCGATGATGTCGCGAAAGGCCCGGGTCGACCTTTGGTAGACAATCCCATCGGTGGGCCAGCGGATGTCGTTGTTGGTTCCCTGACCGCTCCCGAAACTGACCATGTAGTTCAGGCCGCCGTAGGTGTAGGCGGTACCACCAGCCACCACGCGCACCGTCGAAGGAGCTGGATCGCTTGGGCAAAGGAAGATCGAAAGGGGCGTTGCGAACGCCTGCACGAAGGCGGGATTCGGGGCCTTGGCATTGAAAGGACCGGTGAAGGCAGGAAGTGCATAATCGAGCAGTTGATGCAGATTTGCTTGCTCCAAGTAGGGCAGAAGCCTAGCCTGCACCGAAAAGTCGGTGTCTACGGCACCACCCATTGGAAACTTGCGAAATGCCGATTCGTAATTGAGCATCGCAAGGCTCAGTTGCTTCATGCTGTTGCTGCACTGCATACGCCGCGCGGCTTCGCGCGCCGCCTGGACTGCCGGCAAAAGCAATCCAACCAAAACTCCGATGATGGCGATCACCACCAGAAGTTCAACCAACGTAAATGCGCTTCGATAGCGCTGGAAACGAATTGAATTCATCTTCTCTTTTCCTGGAATCAATTGGGTATGCGAAATTTTGATGCCCCCATCGAACGGCCTGGTCGTTTGGCGATTCAAGTGGTTCGTGGAGATGCGAGGGAAGCAGCTACTGCCGAGAGATATCCCGAATCAGCACCGCAAACATCAGTCCTCTCTTCGAGCTCGCCTCTTTGTTGAGGACGAACCGAAGGGGATCGCTTCGGAAGGGCTAAAAGCAATTCGCAGTCTGCACTTGAACGCTTCCAACGGGGCGTGGCAGCCACACGGCAGCGACGTTTCAAAGTGCATCCTCAGGGAAACGGCAGTCACCCGCGATATCCATACGGTGTGCCGTATCGGAAGGGACATCCCTGTTTAGATTGTCCCCGCTGACTTACAGTCCCCGATTGCTGCTTGCATGCTCCCTAGAGGGGCCAGAACCTGGGGGGTGGAGTATCGACTTCATCGTTCCACGATGGCCATCTTTGCGAGGCTATCGTAGCGACCGGGAAGGAGCAGATGGCGAAAGAACGCGTCTTACCCGGAAGGACTGTCAGATACCAAGCCGATGAAAGAAATGCCGTGGGGCCACCTCGGCAATCCATCCCCTCAAATGCAGCGTCGATCGGAGACTTTCCCACTTTGCCGCAGCAAGATTTGGATCGTCCTTGTGGCTTGCTGATCGATTCGTTCTTGCAGCAAGATTTCCCAGTCTCAGAAGTTGGCGACGAACAGCAGCGCTTGGCGGATGCCAGGACGACCGGTCGCTTAGTCTGGGTCTCTCGTACCAGCTTTACCGCCTCGTCGATCACACCGAACTCCCAGGTGGCCAGCAGTCGTTTCGGACTCTGTCCGTTGCGCACTGCCCAAGCCGCTCGCTCCACTGCGGTATAACAGCAACAGCGTGTTTTACATTGCTGTGCACTACGGCAACCGCACCGATGCCCACGGCATGGAAAATCCTCGACCCCTTCCAGGGACATTTGCCACAAAGGAGCGGGCAGTAGTCCCATCAGAAAGGTGGCCAGTGCCAGCCAATTTAAATATGGAAATCTGCGGAGCGACAAAGGATGGACCAAAGAGTACAAAATCGTATCAAGTGACGGAACGCATCATTCTTGGAACAGAATTGCTTCCAAAGGAGCAACTCCTATGATCCTATGGAAACGCAATATGGAAACAAAATCAAGGAGTCATCGAACGATGAAATGCGATTCAACTGCTTTGGATTCCGAAAATGATCCGATACGGACAGTTCCACATGGTGCCCCTGATCGGTATCCATTCTCCTTATTTCTTCAGCTTTCGTCCGTTTGGGCCATCATGATGGGGGTGGGAGTGCTTGCTTTGGGAGGGCAGGAAGAAGGGGCTGAGAGGTGGGGTGAGGCGATTCGTCGCGTCATCGATCAGCAGCAACGGGCATGGAACGACGGGAGCATCGAGAGATTTATGGACCATTACCTGAAGTCCGACGATCTGACCTTCTCCTCCGGGGGCAAAACTACCCGGGGTTGGACAGCCACAAGGGACAGGTATCTGGCTCGCTATCCCGACCGTTCCGCCATGGGAACGGTCACGTTTACGGAGATCGAGCCGTTTACGCTTGGGGATGCTTCTGCATTCGTACTGGGACGTTGGAAGCTGGACCGTTCCTCCGAACCGATTGCAGGTAACTTTACTTTGGTTTTCCGTAAAACCGACGAAGGTTGGAAGATCGTCCACGACCACACGTCATCGGACCCAAAAGATTGAGCATCGCGATAGTTTTTTCGAGGGAAGTGGCAAAAAGGATGATGCTCGATCGGCCCTTCACCCGATCGGGCAAAATAGGAGGCGGTCGCCAAGCGGTCGCTTTTTGGACCGGGCCGACGAGCTGCGCCGTTGTACCTTGCCTCTGAGAACTCCCATGAATCCCATCTCCGACCTCGGCCTGCGATCTACCAGGGAATCGGTCATAGGGCCTTGCGGCGCGTTGAAGAAAACCACGGGCCGCTCGATCGCAAGGAAGCGATCCCACAACGGTGGCGAATGCCTAAGGTTTGCGGGCTGCTCAGAGTTTTGCTCTGAGCTTCGGGAGGTTGAAAATGGTGACGATGACCATTTTCAAAAGGCTGCTCGCCTAGCGGATCGCTCGCGAGGCCCCCAGAGAGTCTTCGGGTGGAACGGACCATTTTTCGGGAAGGCGTTCAGTTCAGCGCTGATTGTTCTCTGTTTTGCTTCCTACCCAACCCTGGCCCTAGGTCAATCCTCCAGTTCCGCTGCGGAGGATCCTTTCGCTATCGACGACAATTTTTTCTCTCGTGAGGGTCGCGCCCAGCCACCCACGTCCGCAACGGTTTCTGAATCCGAGGCTTTCTCGGATGTTTGGGAAGGTGGCGAGCCCTCGCCATGGCTGGTGGAGTGGCTGAGGCAGCAAGCATTGCGGAATCTGCCAGAGCAGATCGAGGAGCGGAAGGACTGGGGCGGGCAGATCGAAGTGCTGGATGGCTGGAACGTCGACTGGGATGACAGTCGGTTGAAGACCAAGCGACGTTGGAAGATGGCAAACCACGGGCTATGGAAGCGGTATTCGATCCATTGGCATGAACCGGAAAAGGAATTGAAGCTTCAGGTGCTGCGGTTGGACCCAATCGGTCCGACGGAAATACGGACGGAGGTGAGGATCGAAGCGCCACTGGAACTATTCGCCCGTGCTTCGCAGTACCGTTGGGATGTGCAGATGTGGAGTCTCTCTCTGCAGGCGCGAGCTCGAGTGCGATTGGATCTAGTGACCCGTATCCGTGTTCAGTCGATACCAACGGAGGTACCGCCTGCCATCCGGATCGAACCGCATGTGGAAGAGGCATCGGCGACTCTGACCGAGTGGCGGGTGGAACGCATCAGCCAGATTCAGGGACCGATGGCAGAAGCCCTGGGGGAATCCTTGGAGCGGCTGATCGAGGATAAGATTGCGGAATCGAACCAGCATCTGGCCGATAAAATCAATCGCGCTATCGCCAAGAAGTCGGATGGATTCCGATTTTCATTTCAGGAGTGGCTCAAGCAATCGGCGGCGAAGCGGCCATGATCCCGAAATGTCATGCTTTCGGAGGTTCTTGAAGCCTCTGGCGATACTGTTCCCATGCCGACCGAAGAGAATCGAAAAGGCGATGGATTTGTCCCGCCGCCAGAAACACACGCGATGACACAGCAAACTGCGGATAGAAGTTGGTGATGAAATCGAGGCTGAATTCATGCGGTCCATGGCCGATGACGACCGCATTGGCATAGGCGCCGCTTAGCAGTTCGTCGGGCAGCTTCAAATCGTCATAGACTTCCTGAGCGGTCATCTTGCGGGTTAGATTGGCCGGGGCTTTGCCCGTAGAATGTCTGGCCGTGACTGGCGGATCAGGCTCGGCGGGTGTTGGGTTTGGGGGAGTCGACTGGGCAGAACCCAGGACATCGATTGTCCCGCTGGCAAGATCGCCTGGTGGCCTGCTGGGCGGCGTCGGCGAGACTTCTCGAACATTTCCATGCAGCGTACCGGTCACCAGAGTCGTCGAGTCGGCAACCACCGGCAGCGGGCCATAGCGCTGCGTGTAAAGGTCGATATTCGTCTTTAGTGCATCGGCAAACTGTGGCAGGACAGGATGCGGCATCACGATGCGGGCGACGATCTGATGGGGGCGTCCCAGATTTTGCACAAAGTCGATGATGAATTCGGTCGCACCCGTCATCACGATGACACCGGTGGAAAAGACGCCTCTTTGCAGTCCGTCTGGAACACGAGCCCGAATCGGGGGTTTCGAGTCATCATCCGAGAGGGGGCCTGAAGGAGGCTGTGTCATTTTGCAGGTTCCAGTCGACTGGGGGTTGCATCGAAGGGAAGTGTGTAGTGATGGGGATCCGAATCGCCGGGTGTATCGTACGAGGGGAATGGGCGAATGGCTACTCCAATTCGCTGCTCTGAAGCCGCGCTGCTTTTCCCTAGGAACTGAATCGAAGGGGCTGCGGATTGCGATGACGAATTCGAACGCGATTGCTGCATCGAAACCTAGGTTTCAAGGTTTTATTGAGTCTCTTACCGTTCCAGCGGCTACTCGGCATCGTTCAGCGGATCGATTGGAGACGATTTGGAGCCAGTGGCTGTAGCGGGGATGGCGGGCGGAGTATGCAGTGTCTGAGCGGCGTTGCGGAGCACTGCGAGAAAAACGACAAAGGCGGCGAGGATCAATAGAGGCAGGCTGCCCAGGACGACGGAGTTTTGCTGAAAGGCTTCCAGAACCGACCACATCGGATTGAAGATCGAGTAGGGTTCGAAAGCGTAGCTGTTGAAGCCATTGAGAGCCATGCTGATGAGAATGGGAAGTACGGAACCGAGTGCCAGCAGCAGCGTCACGATCAAAAAGCCGGAAATCCTGGGATTGCGATGTTGGGTCCGTAGCAATAAGAGCCTCGCCAAGCCAAGGTAAAAGACCAAGTGAAAGACCATCAGGATGGCTCCGATCATCGTCCAGTCAAACTGAGGGTCCGTACGAATCGCGCCGAGATTCAGTCGGCGATGGGCTTCGACTACCAGCAAAGCGGAGCCGAAACTGACGACGACAAAAATGTAGCCCCATGATCCACCCGGATTCAGCCAGGCAGAAGCTATTCGCTGGAGGGGCGAGCGGGCGAGGGATCGACGGGCGCGCAGCGAAAGAAACTGGGGTTCTCTAAGCATCAGGCTTCCAGCGACCAGCCATTGGCACGCCAGAACGATCAGAATGGGGGCCCAAACGTCACCTTCCAGGCTTTGGCTGGCGATGGTGATCGCGATGCCAAGCGATAGCCAGACCCACTGAGTGGCAAGCAGCCAGAATCGGATCGGCTTCGCATAATTCTCTGCTAGGATACCTATCTGGGCAGAGGCAGTATTGAGCGCCAGGAACGTGTAGGCCAGTCCAAGGCCCCAGACCGGAAGCATGAACAGCCAGAACCGGCCAGGCTCATTTCCCATGAAAAAAACGCGGGAGGAGTTGAGGGAAGCCATTCCCCAGCCCATCCACGTGAACGCCAGGGGAATGCAGATCAGCAGAAGGCCTAGCATCGAAATGACGGGGCGCTGGCCCTGGCGATTGGTGCTTGCCAGAAAGATGGCGACGGCGCTGGTGGCTGCCGACAGGACGATGGTCGTGAAGAGGATGACGAAGATCGTTTCGATCGAGAGGCCTCGGAGAAGGTAGGTCAAAACGATGCAAGGTGTGAGAGTGGCGAGGTAAAGAAATGTCTGTAGCATGGCAGCCAGCAGTTTTCCGCTGACGATTTGCCAAGGAGTCAGCGTGGAGATGGCCAGTACATCCCCGGTCCCTTCGTCCATCTCTGCAGCCATCGACTGGTAGGCTGCCATCGGGACGCTGATGCAGGTAGGTAGCAGGAACAGGACGAAGTACCCTGCCATCATCATGGGGCCGGTGGGCTCGTAATAGATACCCGGCATGTTTTCTGCGATTCCGTAGACCGTCCAGACAAGGATGAAAATCAGCACCGCCCATAAAGTGATGACGAACTGCCGACTTTTCAGTTGCTGGCGGGTTTCCCGAACCAGAATCGGGCTGATCCGATCGCTCCACTTCGCCATCAGCTGATCCCATCGCGAAGGGGCTGCCAGGATTCGATCCATGGCAGCGACGTTGCGTTGATCTAGCTGATCCTCTTGACCGGTCGATGTCATTGGACGGCTCCCGTGGTGATCTGCATGAAAAGATCCTCCAGGGATTGCTCCTGGGACACCACTTCCAAAAGAGGGAAATCGGCATCGCACAACGCGCGGACCAATTGAGCTTGTTCGTTGGCGTCCCCTGTGAAGACGAACGTTGCCAAATCCTTGTCGACCTCTACCTGGTCGACCTGTGGCCGGCTTTCCAGCCACGCTGCCAGCGCGGGCTGAGGCTGGTGGGTGCGAAGTCGAATCTTGGAATGCCTTCGGAAAGAATTCTGTATCTCATCCAGCCGCCCGACCGCCAGCAATCGTCCCCGCTCGATGATGCCGACCGCATTGGCCATTTCGGCCAATTCCGTGAGGATATGCGAAGATACGAGGACCGCTTTGCCTCTTGCCGCGAGAGCCTGGATCATCTGCCGAAGTTCGATCCGGGCTCGGGGGTCAAGCCCATTAGCTGGTTCGTCTAGAATCAGTACAGCGGGATCATGGATCAGAGCTCGTCCCAAGCAAAGTCGCTGACGCATCCCCTTGGATAGTCCCCGGATCGGCTTGGATGCAATCTTGTCCAAACCGGTGAAGCCAAGGGTCTGGCGTACGGAGGCGGTGCGATCCCGACCGATCAGCCCATACGCTCTGGCGAAGAAGTCGAGGTACTCGACACAGTCCATATTGGTGTAGGTGCCGAAGCCATCGGGCATGAAACCCATGACGCGCCGCACCAGCTCCGGGTCATTGACAACGCTGTGACCCTGTACCAGGGCATCGCCATAGGTTGGCGTATCGAGCGTCGCAAGGATCCGCATCGTCGTCGTCTTGCCGGCACCATTGGGACCGATGAAGCCGAAGACATGCCCTGGCATCACATCGAAGGTGACATCCTGAACGGCGGCCGTTGGCCCGAAGAATCGATGCAATCGCCTCAATTCCATCGCGGGCTGATCTGAAGAGTGCAGTCCTACCATCGGCCTACCACCAGATGAAAGTCGTGTTCGGGATGCTTTTGGGCAATAGTCGCAGGAAGGTAAGACGCTGTGCGACTTTGGATCACGAATTGCGATCGCGGTGGCGTATTGCCTCGGCGAACCGCCACGTCGACGGCATGGTTGAAGCGGCTCGTCAGCCATGGCATACCAGTGGCACGGGATCCAGGAACGGTTCCCATAAAAGGGACCTGCCCTGTCGATCTGGCGGTGTTCCAGGCAGAATCGAGCTCTAGCATCGCCGCCTCGGGTGCGATCTGGGAAAGTGTTCCCTGGGATTTCGGATCGATGCTGCCGTGCCATGCCTTCCCAGATTCATCCCAGACCCAGACGTTCTCCCACCGATCCTCCGTGGAATTTTCCAGAATCATGTTCCCTTGAGGATCCAAGTTTGGGTCGCGCCAACCCGTCCACTCCACTGGTTGCTTTCGATAAAGGGACACGACGGTCCTAGTCGGGATCGCACCAAAAACTCTTTGGCTTTTCCCTTCCTCGCGGATCCATTTCCCTCGCCAATCGTTGTAGTTTTGCGGGTATTCGAGAATTGCATCCTCAGGAAGCTCGATTCCACCACTGGGTGGCATCGGGCAGAAAACCGTATCGCAGGCTGAGCTGAAGGCGACTCCACGCTGCGGCTCGGCAAAAGTCACCGAAGCGCGGCGAATCCGATTGCTCAGGCCTTCATAGCACAGAGCGTAGACGACGATCATCGAAGTGAAGAGAAAGGAGATCAGCGGAAGAACCACCAGCAGCCAGTACGGCTTTTGAGTACGACTGGTGCGAATCGCCAGCCAGGGTCCAATGAGTCCTGCAAAAATCCCGATGAACGCGGCAAATCCCAGGACCGGAATCTGTCCCACGCCAGGAATCTGCCAATCGACTGCAGCCAATGAGTCAAATCGTTCCAGGATGGAGGGAGGGTTCAAACGCCCATTGATCAATCGGGGATTGGTCTGATCGATCAAGCTGCTTGCAATCCGCCAAGGCCGATCGGCGACATCCATCAATTCTGGCTCCTTGGGCACGGACTGTTCGGCGACCATAGGCAACCATGCGACGGAACCGATACCAATCGACTGCCACGGGTTATTTGGGTCGGCTGGTGGTGCAGCTCCAAAAAGAAGTTGCATCTCCTGGTCTCCAGCGCCTAGGAATAGGCAGCGTCCCCCGGACAGAATCCACTGACGCATCGCTTTCTGTTGAAGATCGTCCAGTGTTGCCCAGGATGACAGGGAAATAACGATCAGAGGGTACGCCG
>JBIINB010000205.1:0-6325 GCA_044337705.1 Pirellulaceae bacterium
CCGCAGCGCTGGAGGACTGGCTTTTGGAGATCGTGCTTGCTGGGCGTCCCCTCTCCCTGCCCGATGACTGGGTGCTTCCCATCGCAAGGAACTTCCAGAAACTTTCCATGGAGCAGCAGGATCGCCTGGTGCAGTGGTACCAGGGCATTGGCACACGCAGCAACCAAGCCACCCAGCTCGATCAAGCCATTGCGGAAGTGAACTCGTCTACCAAGGATCCGATTCGCCGCTTCCAGCAAATCGCAGCCACCACCTTGGGCGCCGTCGAGTGGGACGCTTCGGCGGGACAGGAAGTCCAGCAGTCTGTCCTGGAGGGATCGCCCGCCCATCAAGCCGCTGCTTTGCAGGCAATGGCAAAGATTCCCTGGTCCCAGGCCCAAGTCGACTCCTGGATCGAGCGATGGGGTCAAATCCCACAGCTCTCTTGGGGGCGCTGCTTTCAAATTCTCTGGGCACGCGCCACCGAGAATCAGCGTTTAGCTCTGCTGAATCGTGTCGAATCGACCCCCTTGGAACTGCTCGGCCTGTCCCCCGTCGATCTGCTCTCCCTGGCATCTACCGAGCAGGCTCCGGTTCGCCAGAAGATCGAACAGCTCATCAAGACTCAGCAACAAGGAAAAGCCTCCATCCAGCACGAAGTGGCTGAAAAAATGAAGTCCCTTCCCCAAGGTGATCGCCTGCGGGGGCTTCAGATATTCCGATCGTCCGTGGCCGGTTGCAGCGGTTGCCATGCCATTGGATATGTCGGTGGAAAGATCGGTCCAGAGTTGAGTCGCATTGGATCGACACGGACGAAAGAAGACTTGCTGGAAGCGATCCTCTATCCAAGCGCCCGCCTGGAGCAGGGCTATCGAACCGTTCGCGTCCTAACCACCGACGGACAGGTCTTTCAAGGCCTGCCGGTTCGTCAGGACAGCCAATCCATCGAGCTGTTGCTTCAGGTCGACCGCTCGATACAGATTGAAACCGAGGCGATTGAAACGATGCAGCCTGGCGAGCTTTCGGTGATGCCTGCCGGGATCGATCGGCTATTGTCGCCGCAGCAACTGGCAGACCTTTTGGAATTGCTTCAGCAAGCCAAGTAATTGGACCGCGATGCATTCCATCGCTCGATTTCGTCCGCGAGCGAATTCTTCGCTTGGCAGCCTATCGTTGATCGGGAGCTAACTTGAGAATGTCGTCTGGCTGAATCCCTTGAGACTTCTGGCTCTCGCGACGAATCGCATCGTACACCTCCTGACGGTGGACGGGAATGTCGGCGGGCGCTTCGATTCCAATGCGTACTTTGTCCCCCCGAATATCGACGATCGTGATCACCACTTTATCACCGATCATGATGCTTTCATCTCGATGTCGCGACAGCACCAGCATGGGGGACTCCTTTGCGTTGTGGGCTCCAGCCGCGACCCTTGGCAACTCGACCCAATTCCATGAAAAATCGAATACTAGCCGATCATTCCATCTGGCTTATCGGCCAGCTTCCCACCGATTTTCCAGAGGAATCGATCGGATGCAGGGGGTAGCAGATAGGTGGATGGAAGCAGGCAGAACCACCTTTAAGGGCCTTTTTCAGCGAAGAGTTTTCTGGATGTTCCGCTCCGGACGATTCTGCAAGCCAGCGGAACCCTCTCATCGTCGCCGACGGCCTGAAACGCCAGCCCAACTAAGCTGCGGAAGTGCTGGTGGTCCGTGTGGTTGCAACGGCCAGGGGGACTTCCGGGGGGTCCAGCGGCTCCCTTGCGCCAGCGGAAAGATCGATAGGCAGTTGATCTGCCACGATCAGCTGCAAGCCGCGGCGCGCCGATGCATTGATGACGACCGGCAGTTGCAGTTGCAACTGGAACCCTTCTCCCGCTCTGGCAACCGGAACCCAGACGAAGATGCGATCGGCACAGTCGCTTCCCAGCCGATCCAGAGTCCCGGCATCAACCATCAATCGATACTCCGGGATCCACTGAGCCGGGTGCAGAAGAGCGAAAGCGGTCTCCGGGTCACGAATCGATTGCAGCCAAAGGCACCCCGCGCCGCGATCGTCCGGGACGATCGCCCAGTGGCGATCCGTCTCATACCCAATCATTCCGTCCGGCATCCAGAGCAGATCTGCTGGGGAGATTTCGAGGATTCCAAAGCGGCTTGAGTGAACCTGCATCGGGACATCCTTGAGTCGAATTCGGAAAATTCGCTGAACAATCGAGACAACTCCCTGAGTTTTATCGGCCGGAAGGGAATCGATGGCGAACCAAAAAGGAGAACTTTGTCCGGCAGGATGAAAATGGACTAGCGTTCGCTCGAAGGACCAGCCGCACGAATCCCCGGGGGTGGAAAAAATACTACACTTGCAGGACAGCTCTCGGCTGATTCCTCCGTGCCAGCCCCGATCCAATGGCCAGCCTGGCGAGCCGGTGCTTCCCACTCCAATCCAAGGTCCATCCACTCCCCCATGCAGCCCACGGCAATCCACTTACGCGGTATCCGAACCCATAACCTCCGAGACCTGTCTCTGGACATCCCCCTCGGACAATGGATCAGCGTTTGCGGAGTCAGCGGGAGTGGCAAAACCTCACTGGCTTTAGATACGCTTTTCGCCGAAGGCCAGAGGCGGTTTATCGAAAGTTTTTCACCCTACACTCGGCAGTACCTGCAGCGCTACGAAAAACCCCCGTACGATCGGATCGAGAACCTGCCGGCCGCTCTAGCCGTAGCGCGATTTGGTTCGGTGCAGACGTCGAGGAGCACGGTAGGTACGACAACAGAGACCTACGATTATCTGCGACTTCTTTTCGCAAAAGCATCGATCGTCCGATGTTATGGATGCGGTCAAATGGTCCGAGCGAGCGATCCGGAAGCGATCGCAGCAGCTGTTTCGTCTCTTCCACCCGACACTCCCTTCCTGCTTGCTTCCCCCTTCTCCTGGTCCGATCGACTCGACCTCTCCGTAAAGCTTGCAGACCTTCAGAAGCAAGGCTGGTCCCGTCTGGGGCTGGAAGGCAAAATCGTAAGGTTGGGAACCGATGAATTGCTGACGCACCTCGATCCGATTCCGACCAATGGCGACGGATGGGTATTGATCGATCGAGGGACCAGTGGAAAGTGGAATCGCCGACTAGGGGAGTCGGCTGAGGCAGCCTTTCGCGTCGGGAACCAGAAGGCGACTCTCCTCGCGGCAACAGTCCAGCAGGAGACCACGAACGCCGCCGACAACCTGGTATGGCTAGACCAGAATCCCTACCTTGCAACCTTTTTTGGCATCCAGTCGACTTGCCACACTTGTCGGATCGACTATCCCGAGCCGACGGCCAATCTATTCAGCTTCAATCACGCCAGTGGTGCCTGCCCGGACTGCGAGGGTTTTGGAGCTACCATTTCCATCGATCCAGACGCTGTGGTGCCCGACCCCAGCAAGTCGATACGCCAAGGCGCCATCGCACCCTGGAATACTCCTTCCTATCGACACGAACTGGAAGAACTGCTGGCACTCGCGGATGACTATGGAATACCAGTTGATGTTCCCTACAGCAAACTGACCAAAAAACAGCTTCGATGGATTGAAGAAGGTGTTCCGGAACGAAATTTCGGCGGGCTGAATGGCTTCTTCGCATGGTTGGAGCGCAAAAAGTACAAGATGCATGTGCGTATCTTCCTTAGTCGCTGGCGGCGGTATCAGACCTGCCCCACGTGCGCCGGGCGGAGGCTGACCGAGCGATCGCTGGCCTACCGAGTAGGCGATCTTTCGATCGCGGAAGCGGCAAGCCAATCGGTCGATCAACTGCGTGTATGGCTAGCTGGCAAACCGTGGGGAAATCACCAGCATGCCGCAGCCGAAGGGATCGTCGAGCACCTGCAAGAACGACTTGGCTTCCTCCAGCAAGTGGGCCTTGGCTATCTGACAATCGACCGGACTCTCAAGACGCTCAGCGGCGGAGAGGCGCAGCGAGTCGCCTTGACGGCGGCTCTAGGTGCCTCATTGACCAGCATGCTCTATGTTCTGGATGAACCGACTGTGGGACTTCATCCCGCAGAGACCGAGAAGCTGGCGGATGCTATCGCAGCGCTCAGGGAACGCGGGAATACGGTGGTGGTGATCGAACATGAACTGGAGATGCTGCAACGCGCAGACTGGATCCTTGAAGTAGGCCCAGGAGCCGGGGTCGAAGGGGGAAACCTCGTCTTTCAAGGAACGTGGGACCAACTTCTCCTAAGCGATACCAGGACGGCCAGGGCACTGAGGAGCGAGCCTACGAGCAGACCGGCCTATCGCCTTCAGCGCAGGCAGCCAAGTGGCCACATCCTGCTGCAAGGCGTTCGCGGTCGAAACCTCCAGATTCCATCGGTCAGCTTCCCACTGGGTTGCCTGTGTGTCGTCGCTGGAGTCAGTGGCAGCGGCAAAAGCAGTCTGGTCCAAGAAACGCTCCAGCCAGCGCTGGAACTGCAGCTTTCGGATCCCGCCGATCGACATCACGCTTCCCCATCGCTTCTCTGGGAGTCTGTTCGGATCGATGGCAAGCTGGACGAAGTTTTGTCGATCGACCAATCTCCTATCAGCCGGTCCCCACGCAGCAATCCTGTCACCTATCTCAAAGCCTTCGATCCGATTCGCGAATGCTTCGCCCGCACAGATGACGCCCGGCGCCTCCAGATGAAGAACAGTCACTTCAGTTTCAATTCCGAGCTGGGCCGTTGCGAACAGTGCGAAGGAGCTGGCTATCTGGAAGTGGATATGCAGTTCCTGGCAGACCTCCAGATTCGATGCCCCGATTGCCAGGGAAAGCGTTTCCGACCAGAGATCTTGCAGGTTCGATTCCGAGATCGCTCCATCGATCAGGTCCTCACCATGACCGCAGATCAGGCGATGGATTTCTTTCGGGCTGAGCCGGAAGTTCTGAAAAGACTGGATCCTCTACGAAAGGTCGGCTTGGGTTACCTGGAGCTAGGTCAGCCGGCTACCACGCTTTCCTCGGGTGAAGCACAGCGACTCAAGCTGGCAGCCTACCTTCAACCACGCAAGGAACAAACCCTCTTTCTCTTCGATGAACCCACCACCGGACTCCATTTCGATGATGTCTCCACCTTGCTCAACTGCTTTGACCAGTTGATCGAATCGGGACACTCCGTGCTGGTGGTCGAGCACAACATGCAGGTGATCCAGGCTGCCGACTGGCTGATCGAACTAGGGCCTGGCGCGGCCGCACTGGGTGGACGTCTGATCGCCCAAGGAACGCCCGAAGCGATAGCCAGATCGCGCGAAAGCATCCTCAGAAAATGGCTTGTTGATCAGCCAGAGAGAAAAAGTTCAAGGAAATTGAAAAACCCCGAGCACGAGGCTCGGGGCTGAAGTTCCATCCCAGTCGAAGACGGATCGAGAGTTACACCTTCGCCTTCTTCTGAAGACGTCGGCGCCAAGCATATGCCCCGCCTGCTAGCGCCACGAGCGCCATCGAAGTTGGCTCGGGAACTGCTGTGATCGAATAAATGTAGGGTCGGCCATTGACCAAGCTACCCCAGCTGTTGGTAGCTTCGTTGTAAATTCGCGACTGATTGTTGACCCCTTGCTGACCGGCTGGAATGTCAGCCTCTGGCGAAATATAACGCCAAGCAACCCCTCCATTGGTCACATTCGTCGGGATAGTGCTGGCTGCATAAAGCCAGTATGTACCTGGCCCCAGCGTCTTGGTGCCAAAGAAGTCGACTTCCGTGGGAGCAGAGGAACTGAAGCTCGTCGAGTTGGTGAATTCCTTTAGGATCGAGCTTGGGTTAGTGGACACCCCCGGAACCGCCACCGGGTCATAGTTGACGATCCCTACCGCCAGATTGCTCAAGTCGAAAGCCGAGCCGTCGGTCAGCCCCAGTCGCAAAGTCACCTTCGAAATGTCGTAGGCCTGCGTCAGAGTGAACTTGGATGCCGCAATCGTCATGTCGGTGTTCGCGGTGCTGGTGGTCAACAACCGCGTCTGCCCCGAACCGGGCTGAATGTTGCCGACAATCACTACTTCGCCTCTGGTTTCTGAACCAGGGAAAAGCAACCCCACCACCATCAACCCAAGTAAGCTTAGCGAACGAATTGATCTGGGCATGACCGAGTGAATCCTGAAGGGGAACTTCGTCATCGTGAGAGAATCGTCAACCGATTCATGAACCACGGAACTCTACGACACGAATTTCTAACGACCCTTCGACACCCCAATCTCCAAGGAACTATTTTTCGAAATCACTCCTTCCTCATTCGCCCCAAGCCCTACCACCCAACCAACCGTCAGCCATAGGGGAGCCTCAGAGCCCGATTGCCTTGCCTGCTTCTTCCCAAACCCATGTTCGGAGCCCCGGTTCT
>JBIINB010000206.1:0-6275 GCA_044337705.1 Pirellulaceae bacterium
GCGGGGGCGACGGGGACTTTGGAGAGGCTTTGGCGATCGAGCTGCCGGACCTGGTCGGCTCCCGGAAGAAATTCATGCGCATAGCTACTCAGCAGGTCGCATTGCCAGGCCAACTCGACACCTAGCCCAGGATCGTGATAAGCGGTGGCGCCGATGGTGGAACCGAAGAAGACTTTCAGATCGATGAGGGGATGAGCGGCCAGGTCGCGGTAGAGGTGAGCGAAGTACTGGATCGGGTGGCTGACCACCACCGCTAGGCGTCGGCGGGACGATTGGCTGGAAGGATGAGGCATGGTGGGATCATGGGGAGTCATCGCCGGATTCACTTCCCGCGAGAATTTGAAGCAGTCGGGTCAGGCGATGTTCAAAAGTATGTTCTGCAAGGGCGCGCCGCCGCGCGCGATCGCCGATCTCGCGACGCTCGTCCTCCCTCGGTAGCCAGTAACGGACCTTTTCGACCATCTCATCGGGAGAACGAAAGGAAACAACTTCCAGCTCCTCGCGGAACAGCTTAGGAAGGCTGGGACGCCAATCGAGCAGTTGGAATGCGCCGGATCCTGCGGCTTCAAAACAGCGGCAGTTGAGCCCTTCAATCTCGGAGTAGTGGAGATTGTTGAGCACGATTTTCGCGCCGCGGAAGGCTAGGCACTTTTCGTGATTGAGAACCGGGTGGCCCTGGTACATTCGGTCGTAGAGCGACTTAGGCAGCCAACGAGAAGGAGCAGGCCCCCAGATCCGCACCGAATGCGGTTCCAGTTTCTTCAGTAAAGCCAGCCGCCAGGGATGCAGATTGCCGACCGTAGCGATCTCCGATCGCCATCGCGACGGGACATCCTCATGCGGAGGTGGATCGAGTCGTTTGGGATTGAAGCATTCGGGCAGATAGTAGACTGGGCTTTCGAGCGCCCCCTTCAGGGCTCGGACAACAAAAGGATCCTTAAAGAACAACGCATCGTATCGGGACGCCATGAAGGCAGCACGACCGAAGTTCGCGAGGCTATCCGGATACCACATCACGATCGGTGCACCGCTGATAGCGCGGACCTGATCGACTTCGCCGGGCAGGAGATAGTCGTAGCAGCTGACGACCAGTTCCGGCTTCATCCGTTCGATCTGTCGCCAGAGGTTTCGAAGGATCCATTTTCTGCCACGAGTGAAGTGGCTGGCCGACTGGATCGCGAACCGTCGATACTTTCGGACGCCGGGGACCAAGTCAAAGGATTCCCCAAATCGCCAGGGAGTGAACGTCTGGGCGGTGTGCCCCATGGCGACCAAGGTTTCGCTGATGTGTCCAGCGAACGAATCATCGGAGGTTTCACCGATAAGGAGAATCCGCATGATCCGTTTTCGATCACCCCATGGGTCTAAGATCCCGGCACCGGCTGGAGATTGGGCTGGAACAGCACGTCCGGCTGGACATTGAGACCAAGCTACGCGCTCAGTATAGATCGAGCTTGGTCCCATCGCAACGCTCGGAGTTTGCTGCCATCGGTTGCGGTGGGATCCCAGTCAGGGAGTCGGATCCAGCCAGGACTTGAGCTGATTTTTCTGTTCTTCGGTCGGTTGGGAGATCGCCTTGAGCTTATATCCCTTGGGGGCGGGAACCCCCAGTTCCATCGTCCGTTCCAGCAGCTTTCCGCGTCGTGCGATCAGGACCAGAGCGGTCTGACCTGGGGTGGTGGTCTGTGTTCGATCGCCGATGGAATCGAGCGACAGTCGATAGCCGTCCAGGGCAATCAGCTCGTCATCGACGTTGATCCCTGCAATGTCTCCAGGGGAGCCGCGTACCACCTTCTTGACGATGACTTTGCCGTCGGCGGATGCCAGATCCAGTCCGGTCCAAGATGGAGTCGGCTTGGGTGGATCGTCTCCAGAAGGTTCCATTTTCTTTTCGTCGCCCTTCTCTTTCTCAGCGTCCCCTTCCTTCTCGGATTGGTCTTCGGAGGCACTGTTGGAAGAGTTGTCTTCTGAGGG
The DNA here is from genome assembly GCA_044337705.1 of Pirellulaceae bacterium. Lineage (GTDB taxonomy): Bacteria > Planctomycetota > Planctomycetia > Pirellulales > Pirellulaceae > JBEISR01. The sequence continues at coordinate 1,975 of JBIINB010000206.1, forward strand.
AGCGAACTGCAATCCGACGCGTTCCAGCCAGGGCTGGTAGTTGAGATCGGCAGTGCCTCGGATCGTTTCGTCGAAGAATGGGGTGAGATCTTCACCTGCCAGTTCGCTGCAGATGGACTCGAATTGTTTCTGCGTGTATCCCGTCTGGCGATGGCGTTGCCACAAAAGCTGCATGACATCGCGAAGCGACTTTTGGTCCTGCGAAACTTGGCGCAGGTGGTGATCCAGTAGCAGGCCGACCAGGGAACCTTTCACGTAGTAGCTGATTCGCGCATTGCCCGCCTGCTCATCGGGCCGATAGAACTTGATCCAGGTGTCCCGCGAGGAATCGGCCAGCGACTGGACCTTGCGTCCGGGAGACTGCTCGAATCCCTGCAGCGATTTCCCAAGCCGTTCATAGTACTCCTGTTCCGTGCACAGCCCCGCCTTTCGGACAAACCAGTCATCGACGTAGCTGGTGATCCCCTCGGCAACCCAGAGCTCATCGATGTATTGCTCCTGGGAATAGTCGTATTGCTGGAGGGCCTGCGGGCGGAGCCTTCGTACGTTCCAGGTGTGGAAGAACTCGTGCGCCACTAGGCTCAGCCAATCGACGTAGGAGGCACGTTTCTTCATCGTCCAGCGACTGGCCATCAGCACGCAGCTGTCGTCGTGTTCCAGACCGCCACCCGATTCACTAGCGATATTGAGGAACCAGTACTCCTCATACGGGATCTCGCCCCACCATGCCTGTTCGACTTCGACAATCTTCTGGACATCCCTGGCGGCTCGTCGATGGTCCCAATGTCCATCCCCCATGGCGGTGACCAGATGGTGGGTCTTGCCGCCGGCCTGGAAGGTCTGGTGATCGAGCGTTCCCAGCAGGATAGGGCTGTCGACCAGGTGGTCGAAGTCTCGGGCGGTGCGAGTCCAAGGATCGTTCTCCGGATGAGGCATGGCGGTGGCGATATCGCGCCAGGAGTTCGGTGGGACGATGCGGATCTGATGGGGTTGGCCGGCCAATTCCGGAGCGGTCAGGAAGGTGGCAGCACCGGTGAGAAAACCGTAGTCGCGTTCGACCCAATTGGTGCGGACCCCCATCTCCCTGGCGTAGAGTCGATACTTGACCTGAATGGCTGATGCGCGATCGCAGCGGATCGTCCAGCGATTCTTCGTTTTCTTTTCGATCGGTAGCGCCGAACCGTCTGCCGCATTGCTGGCCGTCACCTGCTCGATGTGCCTGGCATACTCACGGATCAGGTAGCTGCCTGGGGTCCATGTGGGCATCTCCAGCGTCAGCTCCTTACGGCCTTCGCTCGGAAAGGTGGCCGTGACGTCGATCGCATGGCGGTCGACATCCTGAAAAGTCAGTTCGTATCGGATCGCTGCAGGCATTTGCGCCACCACGGAGGAATGAAGGAAAATAGACAGGGCGATCAGGGACCAGGTCCCGGTGGTAAGCATTTGAAAGATTTTCGGATTCATCGTCAGGAAGATCCTCGATGCCAGGAAGGATTACCGTAACGTCGTTCGACCCAGTGCGCCACGCGATCGGCAGGGGGCGGTTGTCCGGGTGTATCGGCCATCCAGACTTGTCGGATTCGATCCACCAGATCAGCGCGGGATACCGGCAGATTGGTGACGAACTGGTCGTGTGTTCGAAGTTTCCGGTAGTCGGGTTGCCTTGGCGGCGGAAGCAGGTAACGACCGATTCGGTTGAGATCGAAACGATACAGGATGGTTCCATGATACAGCAGGTAACGCCGCCGGACGCGAAGGGAGTTGCCTGAGAATTTCAGGTCGTTCCATGTTAGGTCGCTGCTACCTTGAAGCGTAACGGGGAGTCCCAGCATCCGGAAGGCGGCGATCATGCGCGATCCAACGTGGTGATGGGCTTCGGCGATGGAACGCAGGTGGGGGGATCGGTCTAGGGAGAGGAAGAGGGAGTACATCAGGCAGCCTGGGCCGGCGACAATCGAAAGACCGCCGCTGCTGCGCCGCAGCACCGGAATCCGCTCGGCATCCACCGCTTCCTGCTGAATCTCCAGATCCCAGCGGGACGACCGGCCCAGGATGACGCAGTATTCGGGAAGCTCCCAGATCCGAAGCAGCTCCCCGGGATCTTCCGCTTGTTCTTCGGCCGCCTCCAGGAGTGATTCCTCCCATGCCAATTGTTCGATGGCAGTCAGACCATGGCGTTCCAGGAAGTGCATGGGGGCGTTCAGACGTAAGGGGATGCAGGTTCACGCAGCGCGGGTCGAGGATCGCGAGGCCCGTGGCGGTGGCTCACGCCAGCGGCGGTGCAGCCACCAGTATTGCTCGGGGGTCCTCAGAATGGCTTCGGCCAATCGGTCATTGTACCAGCCGGTCAGCTGCCTGACCCCTTCGCAGCAGGTTCCTCCCTCCCGTGGGTCGGCGATCCCTTCCAGGCGCATGCGAAAATGAAGTGGTCTCAGTCGAATATTGCTGAAGACCATCATGGGAGCCCCCGTGGAAAGGGTGAAGAGGGCCAGCGCCTTGTGACAGCTGGCTGGCCGACCAAGAAAATCGACCCAGCATCCTTTGCTCCCCGCGTCCTGATCGGCCAGAAGCCCCAGCGTGCCCCCCGCCCTCAAATGCCGCTCCACCAGAAAGCTGCTGCCGTTCTTGGGAATGAGAAATTGGCCGCCCTGGGCGCGGAACTGCGAAACGAAGTGATTGATATGGGGGTTATCCAGTGGCCGGGCGATGTTGGAGCTGGGCAGGCCCAGAAGTCCGGAGAAGAACCCGGCCAGTTCGAAGTTCCCGAAATGTCCCGAGACGATGATTTTTGGTCGTTCATCGAGCATGAAGCGAAAAAGTTCCATGCGGTCGTTGGTCGAGAAATGATCGCGCCAATTGGTGCGATGGATTTTGCGCCCGGCCAGCGCCGTCTCACAAACGAACAACGCCAGATGCTCCCACATGCGCCACCGCATCGCGGTGATCTGTTGAGGAGACCATTCGGGGTAGACTGCCCGCAGGTTGGTATCGATCAACTGCCTGCGGAACGGAACCAGTTGGGTCGCGAACGACGCAAAGAGCCCCGACAGCCGGCCCGCTCGTTCGATCGGGAGCATTTGAATCATGCTGACTGCCAAGCGGAACAGCAGATAGAAGCCCCAGTCGATCAATCGCCCCAGGATCCCTGAGCTCTTGCCTGTCGATTGCTCGTTCGTCGACGATTCTGGTTCCAGTTCCATGCCAGCTCTCCCGCCCTGCCTCCCAGGTGATGCCACTTTCCCGGCGCCTTGGTCGATCCAGTGCAATTTGCTTCCTTGCCGGCGATAGCCTAGCAGACCGCCGATGAGGGACCAATGGCAGTAATGCTTGCAAGGTAGAATCCGCGTATTCATCTTGGCGACTTGAGGAACGCCGGTCCCCGGGAATTTCGGAAGGTAGGAAGTCATCGGGATGGTAGCTTCCACTTGGCTGCTAGCGCAGCCATCCACTACTGGGCTTGCTTTCCAATGGGCCCCGAACCGGTCTGGCTCCCTCTGACATTCTAAGAAATATTAGAATGATTTCCGTGCCGAGGAGGGCATGGCGGTGCAGCGACCAGATAGGTTGGTATCGTCGAAGCGACTGGGGGAGAGGGTCAAGAGTCGAGCAGTTGTCGGGCGTTGGCTGATAGCCATTGCTGATGCTGTTCGGGGGTGCCGATTCGGTGATCCAGCAGTACCCTATGCATGGTGGGAAGGGTAGCCGCAGACCCGACGAAATGAAGCCCATTGGGGCTGCGAGCGGCGCCGTCCTGGCCGACGAGAACGGTTTGACTGGCCAGCTGGTAGGTGCCTGGGCCAAGCCCTGCGGCGGCGACTGCATCGCTGACCAAGATCGCGCGCTTGGTGGGGATCAGTTCCAGAAGGGTTTTCAGCAAGAATGGGGGAAGGTGGTGGCCATCGGCGATCAGGGTGATCCATAGCTGGTCTCGCAACCCAAGAACGCGCCATAGGATATTGTCATGGCGTGGCATCTGGGGGGGTGTGGCGTTGCCCAGATGGGTGAAACCTCGCAAGCCCTGATCGATCGCTTGCTGGAGTTGCAGAAAACTTGCGTTGGTGTGCCCCGCGAAAACGATTACTCCGCGATCCGACAGATACCGGGTCACATCCCCTCGATGGTCGCGCTCGGGGGCCAGGGTCATCAATTGCAGCGTCCCCTGGCCTGCTTCCAGCAACCGATCGGCGATCGCCCGGTTGGCATCGCAGGCTGCATCTGGTGGGTGGGCTCCGATATACCCTGGCTCGGCGGACAGAAAGGGCCCTTCCAGATGGATGCCGGCGATCATCTTGGCAGCCAGA
>JBIINB010000084.1:0-20118 GCA_044337705.1 Pirellulaceae bacterium
ATTGATGGCCAGCCGCTTGCATCCTTGCTGGAATCGCGATCCGCACGCACCCGGTCGCTGATGCAGTCCATTCTGGACAGCTTTGTGCCACAGGTACTGCACCCCAAACTGCTCTCCAGATTTCCACTCGAATCGACCGCGGACCATTCACAAGTTCAACGGGTCTGCCAGTGGGCGACTCATCCCGTTTTCCAGCTTCAATGAAAATCTGAGCTGAAGGAGTCCCAGATGCCCCATAGGATATCCCGCCCAATTCATCGATCGAACAACCTGAACCGCCGCCAGTGGCATGCCCGATCGTTGCTGGGGGCCGCCGCCATCGGAATTCAGGGAACAATACCGAATTGGCTGCGAGCAGCCGCCGATGCCGGAGGAACGCAGGATGAAAAGGTGCTGGTGGTCGTTCAGTTGACTGGTGGGAACGATGGACTGAATACCGTGGTTCCATTCCGAGAGGATGCCTACTACCGATCCAGACCCAAGCTGGCACTGCCAGCGGATCGTCTGCTCAAACTGGACGACCAGTTCGGCTTGCATCCCGCGATGACCGGGCTGAGAGACCTAGTGGAGAAGGGGCGTTTCAGTATTGTCCACGGTGTCGGTTATCCAACACCGAACCGATCCCATTTCGAATCGATGGATGTGTGGCATTCCTGCCAGCAGAAGTCCCGCCGCGAAAGAGAGGGATGGATTGGTCGATGGGCTGCCGGACTGGGGGCAAAAAACAGTGGTGAGGACAGCCCAGCGATCCACTTCGGCAAGGACGTTCAACCCCTTGCCCTGGCGCACCGGCGGATTGCGATCCCGAGCATCGATACGATGGACCGATTTCGTTTGCGCGTCGACCTGCCTGCCGCAAGCCAAGAAGAAGCCGCTGTGCCCAACGATGCGGGACAAGAAGATCTGGTCGGGTTTCTCGAGGCAAGCACTGAGACGGCCCTACGAGCCAGTGCAAGGATCAGCGAAGCGTTCGCCAGGGAGACCGATCTGAACGACTTTCCCGGTCATCCCTTTGGCCAAAAACTAAAGGCAATCGCTCGACTGATCGCTGTCGGAGCCACGACACGGGTCTACTACGTCACGCTCGACGGATTCGACACCCATTCCCAGCAACCCGCCGCACACGAAGGGCTTCTGCGGCAATGGTCCGAAGGGGTTTCGGCGCTGGTCCGGCAGATGGAAGCCATTGGCCAGGCGGATCGGGTGCTGGTGATGTCGTTCAGCGAGTTCGGAAGGCGCGTCGCTGAGAACGCCAGCGAAGGCACCGACCATGGGGCAGCGGCGCCGATGTTCTTTGCGGGTGCCTCCCTGCGACAACTACATCTGGGCCAGCCTCCTTCGCTGGAATCGCTGGACGATGGCGACCTGATGCATCAGGTCGACTTCCGATCTGTGTACGCCGGCGTACTGGAAGGTTGGCTGAGGACGCCAAGTCGGATGGTGCTGGGAGGTGACTATGAGCCGACCGAGCTATTTGCGACCTCCTAACGGCCCCCTGGTCTTCCTGGAAACAGTTCGCGCGGATTGGGTAGATTTCCAGAACTCGATCCAGGAAAAGATCCCGCTGGCAAGTTCGAACTGGCTGGAGATCCGGGAGTAAGAGGTGGCCCCCAGGTTCCTGCCGCGGGGGCTCCGGTGGCTGGAGCAGGCTGAACGCCAGCATCGCGAGTTCCGGCACTGGCGCTGACCAACTCCATCGCGCCGTACTCCAGCGTACGCACATTCACCTCGGCGAATCGCACTTGGAACTCTGCCGGGGCACCTGCAGGCAACTTAGGATCTGTCATCCAGATGACAGCCGGACGCTGCGGCATCCCCTCGATCCTCAATCGATCCTGATGAAGGACGTATTGAGCCCTCTGGGCCATGACCTTGATCCGCCCCTGCGACGGGATCGACTCGGCGGTGACATTCCCATTGGCTTCCAGTTCCCAGAAGCCCGATGCTGGAGGAGTCGACACCAGGCGAGGCGCGCCTGATGGCTGGTTGGAATTCAAATCGCCAGTGCTGTAGATTCGAAGTTGATCGGCTGTGATGATCGACTGTCCGGGCGATAATGCAGACAGCTGGTGAAGATCCAGGGCATCGTGCCAATTGGATACAGTCCCTTGCAGCGCATGGACATTCTGAAGGAAGGAGACATCCAACTGGTTCCCACCAGCAGCCCGTAGCATTCTTCCCTGCATGCCTTGTGCGAAAGTCAAATGAAGGCATTGCAGCGGCACTGCTTCGGAATCGGGGGTGCTCAGCGCGGCGACAGCAGGCGTTGTGGATGCATCCTGGGGAAGGTTCTTCGCATGCGACCTTATGCCTCCAGGCCCTCTTCCCTGGAATGCCTGCTGAATCAGATCGAATTGAATTTCCGGAAGGGCCAGATGGTGGGTCGACTGCAAATGACCAAATCGATCTTCCTGGAGAGCGTAAACCTGGACGTCCGAACGCAGGACCATCTTGGAGAGCGTGGCGGTTTGCGCGGTTTTCAGATCCCAAGCCAAGGGCTGACCAAGGACCAGATCCAGCTGCTGCGATCGACCGGACAAGGTCCAAGTATCCCCCTCTGGCCGCTGCACCTTGCCATGCCACTGGACGTCTCCCTCCAACCGTGCAGTCTCACCGTTGAACACCATGCGACCCGACCAAGCGACCTGCGGTACTTCCATCCAGACGATCCCGCCGGGAGGAGATGACTCGGAAGGCTGAAGGAACTCTGGCGGAAGGGCGAAGTGGCCTGGCGAGTCCATCCAGATCTGCTGTTCCTTCTGATTCATCCGCAGTTGCGGTCCCTGCAGCATGCCCTCACCGACTGCAATCGTCGCCGGCTGTCCGCTGATGCGAATGTCGTAATAGAGCTGATCGAGCATCTCCATCTGCATCGCATCGCCCGAAACCCTCAATGGCCAGGCAGCCGAACCGGTTCCCGCGGCGCGAAGCAGGGTGACATCCCCCTCCAATTCCAAATCCTGAACCCAGGTCTGACCAGGAGCCTGTACCATGTGGGTGCGAAGGAGACGGCCGAGTACCTGAAGGGGAGGGTCGTTCGTAGGATTTCCATCAACGGGAGCAACTGAGGGAGCCGCCGTAGTGGTAGCGCTGTCGATGGGCCGCGTCGGAAAGGCGGAAGCATTGATAGGTGGATTGGGCACCGTGGGTGCGACCGCAATCGGCGCCGCCTCCTGGTAGTCAAACCAACTCTCCAGCCGCTCGACCTGCGCCTGCAGCTTGGCGGTGTGAAGCACCACACCCCGCTCGGCCACCATCCTCTGCGGGCGAAAACCAGCAGCCTGTATTCCCCGCGAGTTGGCATTGCCTAGCGACGTTTCCTGCTTGCTGATCCACAGATCGATGCGCTGGGCGGAGAAACTACCTTGTGTGGTATGAGCCGCCTTGGCCTCTCCTTGAATCGATAACCAGTCAGCGGGGCCGTCGGGAGCCAATTGCAGCGATTGCGTCCATTCAAGCTGCCATGAAGCCTCGGGATCGATTTTTGCGATGCACTTACCCGGCCCCTTGGCGTTCAGAGTCCCCAAGCGATCCAGCGACCGGTCGGAGGAAGCGTCGAGCGCATCGTTTTGAAAATCAAGCTGTTCGGACCAGATCTCCATCTGCTTCAGCTGGAGGTAGGCAGGAATCGACGCAGGGAATCGATTTCCCGGGAGGGCGTTACTGACTTCGATCTTCCCTGCCGTCTGATCCCAGCGAAGCGACCTGGCCTGCAGTCGGTACTGCTGATCGGGTGCATGGAGAAGAACCCAGTAATGGTCTTCCTCTTCGTCGTCGGTATCCTTCCCAATCGCTTCCACCAGACGCACCTGCCATGCGGCCGCCTGTGGATCCTTGGCAGCGATCGGATCCGAGGTAACATTCAAATGGATCGCCAGCTGATCACACGAAATCCGGTCAGGACGCATCCCTTCTACTTGATGCTCGATCGTTACTCCGCCATCCATGGTGGCGACATTGCGCAGGAAGTTGTATTGGAACACCCGCTTGCAGCCAATCGACAGGTGCGCTGGTGGAAGGTTGATCGCGTGGGGCTCCGTCGTCGGATGGGAAGGTGACGGCCCCAAGAGCCCTCCATTGGGAAGTCGGATCCAGGCGCGATCCAGATACTGTAGCGAAAGCGACTTGAACCCCTGGAATGGTGAGCTGGAAGCGCCGCCAGCATCTGCCGGCTCCGACAAGAGTTCTTTATCCAGCTCGATCAGCAGCTCCCGACCCTCGATCTGACTTTCCCCAAGCTGTATCTGGACCGTCTGGCTGGTCCACAAAGTTCTTGCATCGATATGGACATCGCGCGTCTGGATCAGCATGTTCGACAACGAGTGACCGGAAGGATTGGTCGAGCGCATCCGGATCAGACCACGCAACATCCCACCGACCAACGGTGGTGGCGCTCCTTTGAGCGGGTCAAGCCTTCCGGAGAATTCGAATTCGGCGCCCTGATCGCATTCGATCAACAGCACCTCTGACGGTTCGCCACCGGGCGAATTCGACGTGCCCCGCGGCAACACCAAGGTCAATGGGGACAACTGAAGAATATGATCGCCAACCTCCTTGCGATCCCGGAAAAGAAGGACTCCCCGTTCGGTTTCCAGAACGGTAGCTTCTCCCAACTGCCAGTCCCCAGGCTGGAAATATCGACTCCACCAGGGGGCCTGTTTTTCCCGCTGCACTACCGGATGGACCGGATCGGACCACTCCCGGCGAGGCTCCAACCAGGGGACTACAAACATGCCATAAAGCACCGCTCCCACCAGCCACGGGACTAGTGCCAACAGATAATTTCGAAGCCTTCGGACAAGCACTTAGGGAGCCCTTTCCGGCAGGTATGCCGATACCAGAGAACTCCAGCACCCCTTGGCCCGCAGCAACCTCTCCACCAGCTCTCGGATCGCCCCCTGTCCACCCTTTTGCTGGAGCACCCAGTGACAGGCCTGCCGGATTTCGATCGGTGCATCCGCAACCGTAACCGGCAGAAAAACTCTCTGAAGCAGCGGAAGATCAGGCAGATCATCGCCGATGTAACAGACTTCCTCCAGCGACACTCCCCACTGATCGATCAGTTGCATGGCGACCGATAGTTTGTCGTGAACACCCAACCTCACTGCGTCGACTCCAAGAGCCTCCGCTCGTTGCCGGACCACCGCCCCATCTCTGCCCGATATCCAAGCGGTTCGAAAGCCAGCCTGGCGCCATAGCTGAATGCCTAATCCATCGCGCACATGGAAGCTCTTCAGCTCTTCCCCAGTGCGATCAAACAGAAGACGGCCATCGGTCAGGATGCCGTCGACGTCCGAGAGCAGGACGCGGATCGACTTGGCCTTCTGGTGATCGTGCATGTTCCGGGATGTTCCAGTCGGCAAACGGTGAAAAAGACAAAGATTGCTGATGAAAGATCCGACGTCAGGTTTCCGGCGGAGTAAAGAGTTTCAACGATCCCACCGGATGAGCTGCCGAAGCGACCGAAGTTCCTTTTCCGAAAAAGTCATTCGTCGGGGTCTGATCCCCAAAGAGATTCAGCAGGTCAGTGATGTCGAGCATCCCGAGCGCCTGGTGAGCGGCGTCGACCACGGGCAGTTCGCTGTACTTGCCTTGCCGCATCCGTTCGATCGCCTCCGTCAAACGGCTTCCGGCGGCAGCCACCGCGCATCGGGCCGTCATGACCGACTCGATCTTTGCGTCCAGTTGCTGATCACGATTGCGCTCCAGCAATCGTGCAAGATCGCTGTCGGTAAAGATCCCAAGAAGCTTCCCCTTGGGATCCACCACCAGCATCGCGCCGCTTCTGCGTCCGGTCTGAGCGCTTGCGACCAGCGCTTCGCGAACGGTCGCCGTCGGGCCGGTGACGCGACACTGATCGACCGGTCGCATTGCCTGCTCGACCAAACAAAGCCGTCTGCCCAACGCGCCCGCAGGATGGTTCCTCGCGAAGTCCTCGGCTGAAAACTGCCTCATCTGTGTCAACACGATCGCCATTGCGTCCCCCAATCCCAGCATGGCAGTGGTACTGGTAGTGGGAGCCAAGCCCAACCGGCAGGCTTCCACTAAAGGAGGTAAAACCACACACAAATCGCTTTGCCTTGCCAGTCGACTGTGTCGCTGACCGGTGACCGCCGCTCGCCAACAGACACGTCGATCCAGCATTGGCAGCAACTGAATCAACTCCTCCGACTCACCACTGTGCGAGAGGAAGAGGACGGCATCCTCCGGACGCACCGCTCCTAAATCGCCATGGAGCGCTTCCGAAGGATGAAGAAAATGACTTGGCGTCCCCGTCGATGCCAGAGTGGCAGCAATCTTCCGACCAATCAGGCCAGCCTTGCCGATTCCTGAAACAAGCAGGCAGCCTTTCAAGCGATAGATACGCTCGGCGAGGGTTAAAAAAGTCTGATCGAGCGTCGAAGCGAGATCTTCTAGGGCGCGCGATTCCAAGCGAAGAACCCGCTGCGCCTCCCCAAGAAGACGACTCCCGTCAGCCGACACCATCGGCGCCGCTTGTTCCATCTTCCACCTCGGACATCCTTGCCCGGTAAATCGCTCACCGTTCCCCCCGCAATCGCTGGCTGGTGAACTTCCGAACCAACCGCGCAAGAGCACCCTACTCCATTTCCGAAGGCAGGACAATTCCGATCGGCGCTGATGCCTACTAAGGATAGTTAGCTAGCCAATGCGGAGTCTTCTCACGTTGACCAGCTTTAGCCATAAGGCATCAAGCCTGATTTCGTGAGTGACGGCAGGGTTATCTTCCGTTTGGGGAGCCTGGAAGTGAGGCTCGCCTCAGACGATCCAAAGATCACTTGGTCTGTGCGTTGGCGATCCAGTCTTCGCTTCGATCGAACCATTCATGGTCCGTCAAACGCTCGACCTCCTCGGTCGGAATGTCCAGATCGTCGGCCAGTTGGCCCAATTGCTTGGGCCCCCCCCGAAAAATCCGGTCCCAGATCTGTTCTCGCAATTGTTCTTCTTCAGTCGATGGCATGGCCTGTGGCTCCTGCGCGAATGAGACGGTAAATTCCGATCGACGCAAAAGCTACGATGGAACGACAGCTTGTTCCGAATTGTTCGATTCAACCACACAGCAGGATCGATCGATCACTACCCCAGGTGCCGGCGTGGTACCCCTTAGCGATCCCTCGGAGACCCGCGAGTAAAACGCTCCCGGTGCAGCAACCCTTTCTGCACCTTCGCGATAGGTGACGAAACGATCTTCCCGTTCATCCCACAGATTCATCTGGAAGCAGGCCCAAACGTCACGCAAGGAAAAACTGGTCTCCAGCGGACGTTGCAGTTCGGCGATCGACGCCATCGCTTCGGGAAGTCGGTAGAAAGGGATCTTCGAATTCAGGTGATGCACATGGTGGTATCCGATGTTTCCGGTGAACCAGTGCATCCAGGACGACATGCGAAAGAAACTGGAAGACTGCAGGGCTGCATCGACATAGTCCCAATTGTCTGCCTCGCGCAGTTTGCAACCAGGAAAATTGTGCTGAGCGTAAAACAGATAGGACCCTAGCCCGCAGGCGATGGTCAGCGGGACCAACAGTCCCAGCAGCAGAGTCGGCCAGCCCATCGAAATCCCCGCTCCGATCAGGAGTCCATGGAGCAGTAAGGCAGCACCTGCATCCCAGTGCTGGCGAGGACGAAGCAGGAAGGGAATCAACGTCATGTTGATCAAAAAGATCGAGATGTAGCCCCCAGCGATGATCAGCGGATTCCTCGACACGCGATACATCAATCGCTCCCGCCACCCCGCGTCGTGATACTGCTGGCACGTGAATACCGGGAACGAGCCCGGATGCTCACCGAAATCCTTGCAATTGGTTTTGTGATGGGTGTTGTGCGACTCGGCCCAAACCGAGGAGGGGCTGAGAACCACCCAGCCGAAAAGATTTAAAATGACGTCGGCCCACCGCGATCGCTTGAAGATGGCACCATGCTGCTGATCGTGGTAGATAATAAAAACGCGAACGATCAGGAGCCCGGTCAGAAGGCTGGCAGGCACTCGCAGCCAGAGAGGCGAGGGCGACCATGCAACGGCCCAAGCAAGCAACATCAACGTCAGGGCAACTGCCAACAACTGCCAGCTTCGCACGATGTCTTCTTTGGCAAACGGGCGGGTTGCGATGAGCAGTTCTTTGTGGGTTCGCATGCAGAAGGCTTTCGAGAGGGGGGATCGTCACGCCACGAAGGGAAGGGGAAGACTGCCACCCGCCCACTCGAATCAAACCTTAAGGCCACCACGCTGAAATGGCACCGGCTCGATTCCGCAACTCACTGATTTCCCAGAATAGAGCAAGCCACCAAGGGGACCAACACCGAATGCCTTCGTACGCTTCGAAAAAGGGGAAAAACCGTTGAAAATTCTTTTTCGCATCCCACGGCGCCCGCATCTTCCAGCACCGATCGAACGGTGCACATTACGAAGCCATCTCTCCAAGGGCAGTTCAATCAATCCAATCGCCCCAAAACATACGATTTGGGCGCAGCATCAATAAAAAAAAGCCGCCTCGGTCGAGACGGCTTGAGTGCGGTATGTAGACGATTCGCAGAGCAAAGCGGACGATCAGGTGCCCTGGGTCTTGGCGGAAACCACCAAGTGGCTCAAGCGACTCTTCAGCCGCGACGCCTTGTTGGTGTGGATCATCTTCTTGGCGGCTGCTTGATCGAGCTTTTTGTAGACCGCAGGAATTAGCTTTTGGGCTTCCTCGATCTTGCCACCCTTGACCGCTTCTCGAACGTTCCTCAACATGCCACGCAACACCGACTTGCAAGCGCGGTTGCGTGCCCGATCTTCCAAACTTTGACGCAGACGCTTCTTGGCACTTTGGGAATTCGGCATCGAATCAACCTAAACCGTTTTAAAAGGATTCCAATCCAGGCAGGTCAACCTACACACCCGCCACTCACTCAAGGACACTTGTCCCATCCCCACGAAATGCCTCCGGGGTGACGTATCATGGAGGATTTTTCGGAGATTGTCCAGGACAGCTTTGGCAAAACTCTTTTTTTCCCGGTGTCTTAGCTCCACAATCAAGGCCAACAGGATCAGGACTTTCTATGAACTCCCGCACAGACCGCTCCTTCGGGGGGAATTCTGAGATCGTGGCAGGTGAAGTTTATTTTGTCGGTGCAGGTCCTGGCGAACCGTTTTTGATGACCCTTCGAGCTGCGGAAGTTCTTTCGCTGGCCGAGGTGGTTCTCCATGACCGTTTGGTGCATCCCGACATTCTGGATCGCTGGGTGGCACCATCGGCGCTGCGAATCGACGTCGGCAAGCATGTTGGGGACAACCCATGGCCGCAGCAGATGATTTGCGACGAACTTCGCCGATGGTTGGTGGCAGGCAAGCGAGTGGTTCGGCTGAAGGGTGGCGACTCGGTACTCTTCGGCCGATTGACCGAGGAACTGGAGGCGGTGCGTTCCTTGGGCTGTTGGGTGGAGGTAATTCCTGGGATCACGGCGGCCCAAGCCGCGGCGGCTGATGCCCTAATCTCTCTGACCGATCGGGACTGGGCCAGCGCTGTCACTCTGGTGACCGGGCACAGTCAGCGGCTGGAAGATGGATCGTGGGAGGCGGAGGAAATGGGGGACCGTATGGCTGAATGGCGTCAAGTCGCAACGGCCTCGGGCACGCTGGCGATCTACATGGGGCGACGATTGGCTCAACGATGGAGCCACGATTTAGTCGAGGGGGGGCTGTCACCGGCAACTCCCGTCCTGGTCGTGTACCGCGCCGGATGCCATGACCGCCAAATGGACCGAGGCAGATTAGGGCAGTTGGCCGAAGGGAGCTGGGAACCGCAACTTCCTCCAGGGCCGGTGGTTTATCTGATCGGTCAGGTGGCAGGGGAGACTCCGTTTCCCCAGTCTTTCAGCCAGACATTTCCATTGCGAGGTTGCCATCTCTTGTGGCCGCGCCCCTTGCGAGAGGACGATGCATTGCACGATCGCTTGATGCGGTCCGGTGCAATCCTTTGGCGAGATCCAGCGATTGAAATCGTTCCCATCGATTTGGACCAGACCGGCAGTGGAATACTCGATGCCATCGATCGATACGATTGGATCTTTTTCACCAGCGTGCCTGGCGTCAATTTATTCTGGCAGCGATTGATGGAAAGGCGTTGGGATGCGAGGCAGCTTCATGGGGTCCTCCTGGGGGTGGTTGGGCCATCGACCGCCAAGGCTTTAATCGATCGCGGAATGCTGCCCGATGCGATGCCGACAGGAGATGCCAGCGCGGCCGCGCTGTTGGAATCGGTGCGGCCCCAGATTGCCGGCCAGCGCGTGCTTTGGGTGCATGGCGACAAGGCGTCGGATCCATTCGCCGAAGGGCTGTCGCGGGCGGCTCATGTAGATTCCCTCTGCCTCTATCGCAACAGGCCCAGGGAGCAGCCAGATCATTCCATCGCAGACAGACTTCGATCGGGTGCGATCGACGGTGTGGCTGTGACCAGCCGATCGATCGCCGAAAGTTTGGTTCACCGCTACGGTGAGGACCTGAAGCGGGCATCGCTGCTTGCCTTCTCTCCGTTGATCGCTGAGCGATTGAGGGAGCTTGGATGCACTGCAGCAGAGGTTTGTCCGCAATCGACTCCCGATGCTTTCTTTGAGTTGGTGACAGGTTGGTATCGAAAGAATCGGGCGGCCAGGCGGACGAAGTAAGCCCGCAGCAGATCGGGTGGCGTATCGGCAACATGGCGGACGGTCCCATCGGTCGATTTTTTCGGGACGAATGCTATTGCCGCCACAGCCGCTAACCCTATGATGCACGTGGCGGCGTGAATCGTTGCCAAAGTTCTTTTGGCCGCCATTCCGGCAGAGGGACCAAAAGTTTGCGTTGGCCAGGATCGCTCAAGGCGAGTGCAGATGCACGCTGGATCCTCGCCAGTCTCGCAGCGGCTCCGCATTTTGCCGCAACGGTCGAAGGAACGAAGAAGACCCATCGGTGGCTAGTTCACCGATGGGTTTTTTCGTTTTCCTATCACCCAGTCGGTGGACGGGTCGATGGCTGCTGAGATGGAATCGGTGTGGGCACTTGAGGAACCAGTCGGCTCCGAAGGCTCATCCCGCCATTGAGGTTGCGGACATCAGAAAATCCGACACCTTGAAGCAGGCAAGCACCGACATGAGCCCGTTTGCCGGAATGGCAGACGACAACGGTGGGGCGCTGCGGGTTCAGCTGGGGCCATCGGTCGTGGAGCGAGTCGATGGGAATCCCTATGGCTCCTTCCAGCGGCAAAGCCTCTCGCTCTTTGTCCGTACGCACATCCACCACCTGAAGATCGGCGGAAAGATCTGAATCTGCCTGCACCAGCTGGGGTGCCCCCGCCAGATCATTGCAGGCGGCGAAGGCTGCCATATGGATAGGATCTTTGGCGCTGCCGAAGGGAGGAGCGTACGCCAGGTCCAGTTGTGCCAGATCGTAGACTGTGCCGCCAAAATGCAGCGTGGTGGCGGCGATGTCGATCCGTTTATCGACCCCCTGCTCCCCAAGTGCCTGTGCTCCCAGCAGCTTGCCCGACTCCGGCGCATAAAGCAGTTCCACCTCCAGCGGTTTGGCACCGGGATAGTAACTAGCATGATGGGCTGCCTGGATGAGAACGCTGCGAAAGGGGATTCCCTCGGCTTTCAACTGCCGCTGGTTCAATCCGGTGCAGCCCACCGTCAGATCGAATACCCGCACGATCGCAGTTCCCAGCACCTCTCCCTGCTGGGTGGCAGCCCCGGTTGCTGCGTGCTGGCCGGCGATCCGGCCAGCGCGGTTGGCGGGTCCCGCCAGCCCCGCTCGCATGGGCCGACCTGTCACCGCGTGAAGCGATTCGGCCATATCCCCAACGGCGTAGATCAGCGGATCGCTCGTTTGTCCAAATCGATTGACCGCAACACCACCTGAGGGCCCAATGGTCAAACCGGCCTCACTTGCCAGTTCGATTCGCGGCTGCACCCCTGCGCCTACAAGAACCAGCTCCGCTTCGATCTCCTGGCCATCCTGCAATATCACCCGTTCGATCTGTCCACCGGCAGGCGCCAGCGCCTGGATCGCAGATCCCAAGTGGAGCCGAACATGATGATCCAACAGATGCGATTCGATCGCTTTGGCGAAACAGGGATCGATCGGGGCGAGCACCTGAGGAGCGTTTTCGATCAGATCGACTTGCATCCCCAGTCCCGAAAGCTGTTCCACCACTTCCAATCCGACAAATCCGGCACCCACGACGGCGACACGCTGAACTTTACGGGCGTGTATCCAGGCGAGGATACGATCGAGATCCTCGAGCGTCCAGAGATGGAACAGGTTGGGGGCATCTCGCCAGAATGAAGGACGCCGTGGTTTGGCCCCAGTGGCCAGCACCAAGCGGTCGTAAGGAATCGATTGCAGTGGCTCCCCTGCTGCCGACCGCACTTCGACCAATCGCTTGTGCCGATCGATCCGCATCGCCTCGGTTCCCGTTCGCACTTCGATACGAAAGCGATTCCAGAAAAGTTCGCTGCTGGCAACCAGCAACTTCGATCGCAGCGGGATCTCACCCCCAAGATGATATGGCAGGCCGCAATTGGCAAAGGAGACGTCAGGTCCCTTCTCCAGAATCGTGATGCGCGCTGACGCATTGCACCGGCGTGCGCGGGCGGCCGCCGAGGCGCCGCCGGCGACACCCCCGATGATCACGATGTTCATGCCCTGCATGTTGGCCATTTCGCTGGAATTCATTCGTGTTCCCATTTGAGGATCCAAGGGTCCCCCGTAGCCTTCTGAAACGCCTGCAGCTCGGATATCAACTTCTTGAGCTCCTGCTGCATTTCAGGAATTTCGGCCAGGTTTTTCCCTTCCGCCGGGTCGGCCACCAGATCGTAGAGTTCGAATTCGGGACGCTGGATGTAACCGCCGACGGTGCGTGGACCGTACGGCGCTTGAAGGCCCTCTTTCAGTCGCTCCTGCCAGGTCGGAGATTCCCAGAGATCGGTCGCAAAAGGGAAAGGCAGCGGGTGCGCGATATTCCAGATCAACTTGTAGCGCGATGAGCGAACGCTGCGCATGGGATAGTACATCGTGATTTCATGAAACGTGTGGGATGCATAGGTGGTGCGGTGATCTGGCAACCGGCCGATTCTTTCGGGGTGGTGGCTTACGCCATGAAAATCGGATGCTTCGTAATCGACAAAGGCGTAGTCGAGGATTGTAGGGGCCAGATCGGCATGAGTCACAGGAAGTTCGATCGTCGTTGGCCTACGCGGAGCCTTACGTCCATCCCAGATGATCAGCGGCACATGGAGCCCAGCTTCGTAGAGGGTTGTTTTCGCGCCGGGGAACGCCATGCCATGATCTGCGGTATAGATGAAGACAGATTGCGTATCAGCTTCAACTTCCCGCAGAACGTCGTACAGCGCCTGAACACCCTGGTCGACTCGATGGCCGCTCTGATGGTACATCGCCAATTCCGCTCGGCATTGGGGTGTATCAGGAAGAAAGACAGGGACATCGATCGCGGCGGGATCAACTTGGTGGACCGGCATCCCGCCTTCCGTCAGTGGTCGATTGCCGAAGGCATCCGGGGCGTAAGGGAGGTCTTTCCGAAAGCCGCCGCCTCGATGCGGATCGGCGGTACAGAAGTAAAGAAAAAAAGGACGATCCTTGGAACGGCTTTGAAGATGGATCGCCACCTGCTTAGCCATTCCGACCGGATCGCGTTCGTTCCCTGGAAGTACGACTTCAAAGGGATAGGCGGAATCGGGTGCCAGATGGAATTTGCCGATGCGAATTGTCTCATATCCCGCATCTGCTAATCGCTGAGGCAGGGTCGACACAGATTCCTTCGTTTTAAACCGATGGTAATCGTGCGCGTGGCCATACTGCCCGTTGGCGTGATTGAACAAACCGGAAAGAATCACCGATCGCGATGCGCTGCAACTAGCGGTGGTCGCAAAGGCGCGGGTGTAGCGCAGCCCCTCGGAGGCCAGACGATCGAGGGCAGGGGTCTTTGCGTTGGCGCTGCCGTAACACCCCAGATCTGGACTCTGATCATCGCTGACAAAGAGGATCATGTTGGGCGGGATGGAGATATCCTGTGCATGGGCCGGAATCGCAAGCCAAACGAAAAGCCAGAGGAGGGGAACGACTCGCAGGGGAACGACGGAAGGGCGTCCGCGTTCCCACCTTGGAATCAGGGAATCGAATCGCAGTGGGACCATGATGTCCTCAAGCTGGGCGGTTTCGCAAACGTCTGCCAGACGACGCAGTATCGCTCGGTCAATTCGATCAGTTTAGCGATTGCATCTGGGGGCGCGTCGCTATCGATCCAGAATTGCAGCGCGATCTGCGTGAATCCGACCGCGACCGCCTTATCGACCCCCAATGTCCCTCGAAAATCGAGATCCCCGTAGGCTTCGATCGTTGCGTTCCGCATCTCGATTCCCATCGCGGTGGCGACAGCCGCCAGGGTGACCCCCGCACACGAGACGATCGCCTCCAACAGGATTTCACCCGAGCAGGCCAGAGGCTGGCAGCCCCCGGTCGCCGGATGCAACCCAGCTCGCGACAGCCCCGCGAAAGTCGGTACGTCGCAGGTGATGGACGCTTGACCGACCGTTCCACGGGCAACCAGTCTCTTTTGCGCCTCGGAGGGATGCTGGCGGTATTTTTCCTTCAGGGGTTGCTGAAGGGCTTTCAACTGCTGAGCGTCCACGATCCGAAGATGGCTCCTTGCTGAAAACCTGGAACAGAATAATTCATCTCAGCGACGCGGCTTGGTTTCCTTGCCCTGTTGTTGCGCCTGCAGAAGGGAACTGGAGGCTTTGGGGCCATAGTGGCTTTTCTTGGGGTCGAGGAAGTTCTCGATGGTCGCATCGGCCATCAGCCCATCCATCTCTTGCAGGATCGCTCGGCGCGTCATCCGTTCCTCAAGATCCTTGGCCAATTCGTCGCGGACCTCGGAGAGGTCTTGAACCACTGGCTTAGTGAATCCCTGGCAACGGAGGATGACGTACTGGTTGGAGATTTCGATGATGCCTGACAGCTCTCCCGGCTTGAGAGCGAAGGCTGCTTTTTCCATCGTGGGCTGACCGCCATTCCTGCGAATCGGCGGAACCTTCCCGTAATTGCTCCGCGAAGTCGGTTCGACGGAGTACTGCGCTGCCAGCTCCCCAAAAAACTGATCTGTGGGGTTATCCCTGGCCATCTGCCAGACTTCCTGGGCCGTGCGCTGGTTGCTGGTGACAATCGCCAACACTTCGGCTCGCGGCCCATAGTTGGCTTCAAATCCTCGCTGAAAATCCTCTTCAGTGATCTGGATCTTGCCCGAGACCATCTTTTTGAGAGCGACCGTCGGCCAGACAGTGTCGCGCACGTAGAGTTCGTAAGTGGCCCCCGGCTCCTCTAGCACCTTGGCCAGCCATGCTTCGACATCGGCCTGTCCCTGCTTGACATAGCCGAAGTACTCGGCCGCCCTCGCGATCTCTCCTTGAATCTCATGCGGTTCCACCGTCAACTTCCGCTTCTGCAGTGCATCTTCCAGAAGGGCACGGTGGATCTCGCCTTCCAGAACCTGGGTTCCGAAACGCTGAAGGCATTCATTAGCCAGCGTGGCTAGTGGGATCGGTTGCTGGTTGATGAAAGCGGCCACCTCCGGGTGCTGCCCCTGCGAGGGTTCGCCATAGACCTTCACCACCTGGCTCTGAGAACGAAGCGTCGTGAACATCGTCGATGCCATCGCCTCCAGCTGACGCTCTTCCAGCGTCTGCCGAATTCTGGCAATCGTGGCATCCATCTGATCTGGATGCGGAGGCGTGGCCGGCTCATGGCGCACGCACTGCAGAATCACAAACTGGTTGGCGACCTGAAAGATCTCCGAGACCTCATCGGGCTTCAATTGAAATGCCACCTGTTCGATCTGGTCGTCCCCCGAGTTCTTGCGGATCGGCGGCAAAAGCCCCTCGACGCTGGCACTGCTCTGGTCGGTGCTCTCCTGTTTGGCCAGCCGCTTGAACTCCGACGGGTCCACGCTGACCTGCTGATGGATCTGCTTCGCCTTTTCCTCATCCTTGACCGCGATCATCCGCACCTTGACCGACGGACCGAATTCGTACTGATACGCGCGATCGATTTCCTCCTGTGTGACCTGGATTTTGTCGCGCGCCAGTTGTCGCATGGCCAGCATGGGCCAGACGATGTCCGCCGCATACCGCTCGGGCTTTACCCCTCGCTCTTCCTCCAGCAACTGCAGGAACATTTTCGTGTTGAGCTTGAACTTGGTCGCCTGCCTGGCGATCTCATCGTTCACATCTTCCTTAGTGATCTCCAGGTTCTGGGCCTGACAGGCCTGCAGCACCAGCATCTTGTCGAGCAGGTCATCAAGCACCATGGCGCCATGCCGCCTCAGGCACTCCTCCACCAGCCGCTCTCTAGGAATCGGTAGGCCATTGACCAGCGCGACCACTTGAGGGCCCGACTGGGCAACTCCCGATGCAACAGCAGATTCCGGACTCCCCGCCTGACCGTTCGATGCGGCGATCGCTCCGCTGCCACGAGTTGGCGATAGGTTGGCAGATTGCCCCAGAAGGGTCTGTCCCATGGAACACCAAGGGGCTAGGCCAATCCCCAAGGCAAGGGCGGAAAGCGGCTTCGTGCGGGGCATCCGTCTCATCGTACCAATCCTCCTTGATGGTGCTCGTCCTTCCCGTGCCGACGCCACTCCTTCAGATTCGCTCCCAAGGTGTTCATGCGTGGACCTTGCGAGCGGCCGACCACAGGAAGGGGGCACTCTAGAACGGCCTAGCCTTCGAAGTCAAGGCGAGACGACGAGCCGGAGGGGCTAGGCGAAGGGGAGGAATCAAGAAAGACGAAGGGGTTGCGTCGCAAGCAACCTGACCTATACTAAGGCAGACAGCGCCCGGAGCACCCCCCTACATGAGGGGAATCGCCAAAAGGGGGCGGCGCACCCTGCTGTCGGCATACGAACAGTTCTGGTTATCGGATGCCCTTTTCCGGTAGAGAAGGTCCCCCGCACGTCCGGATTTCGAATGGCCCTTCAAGCCTCTCAAGCGACACGCCCGAAGGTTGCCTTTCTGATGCATCTGATGCAGGTGGCGGGGGCCGAGGTGCTGGTCACTCAAATTATCGAGCGTCTCCGGGAGCGATTCGACTTTCAGGTGATCTGCCTGGATGGTCTCGGGCAATTGGGAGAGCAACTGGTCGAGCGTGGCACTTCCGTTGTGGTCCTTGGAAGAAAACCTGGGATCGACTGGCAGACGGTCAGTCGGCTTCGCAATCATCTGCGGAGGGAGTCGGTCGACCTGTTGCATGCGCATCAGTACACACCCTTCTTTTACGGGGCGCTGGCGAGGTTGACGGGAGCCTGGCGGACGAAGCTCTTAATGACTGAGCACGGTCGATTTTACCCGGACATTGTCTCTTGGAAACGCCGCCTAGCCAACCGCCATGTGTTGACTCGAGTTTGCGATCATGCCACAGCCTGCTGTCGATTCAGTGCCGAGGCGCTGCAGGTCAATGACGGTTTTTCAACGGTCGAGACCCTTTACAACGGTGTCGACATCCAGCAAATGGCGACCCGGGGGACCGACCAGGAGGTGGCTCTCAGACGTCTGAACCTGGGACTGCGAGACGATCGACTGTACGTCGCCTGCATCGCTAGGTTTCACCCGGTCAAGGACCACCTCACGCTGATCAAGGCATGGCCGGAAGTTCTACGCAGAGTTCCTCAAGCCCGCTTGCTGCTGGTTGGGGACGGGCCCCAGGGAGAGCCGATACGGAAACTGGTCGATGAATTAAAAGTCTCCGATTCGATCGAGTTCTGGGGAATCCGCCACGATGTCGCGGAGATCCTCCGAGCGGTCGACCTTTTCGTCTTGCCTAGCCTTTCGGAGGCCGCCTCGCTGACTTTGCTGGAAGCAATGTCCTGCCAGTGCCCCCCCGTGGTGACACAAGTGGGAGGAAACCCGGAGCACGTCACCGACGGGGTGGAGGGGCGCCTGGTCCCACGGGGGGATTTCGTTCGCATGGCTGAAGCGATCGTCGATCTGCTGGACAACGCGTCGCTAAGGCGATCGATGGGGCATGCCAGTCGCCAGAGAGTCATCAACGCATTCGATCTCAACCAAGCGATCGGCCGCTATGCCGAGCTGTACAGCAGCCTGACAAACAAGAGATCCCTGAATAACAAGAGATCAGGGTGACCGACGATGGAAATCGGATTCGTTGTTGCCACCTACCGACGCCCCGAAGTGCTGGCGGCCTGCTTGGAAGCAATCTGCAACCAGGACTTGCCCCCTGGGATTTCGATTCAAGTGCGAGTCTACGACAACGGATCACCCCAGACGGCCGAGTCAACGGTTCGCCCTTGGTCGGAAAGCCATGGCGTTGTTTACGTCAACAACGGTGTCGGGCACGGGCTGGGGTATTCGTTAACACGAGGTGCCAGGGAGAGCCAGGGAGACGTGGTGGTCGAGATGAATGACGACGCCATCATTCCCCGAGGTTTTGTCATCCGAGTCGCAGAGGCATTTCTAAAACAACCCCGGCTGGGGATCTTGGGTTTCCGCGCCGATGAGGAGGGATATCAGGAGGTCCCGGGAGGCATCGGGCAAATCGATGGCCCCGGAATGCGACTGATTGGCAACTTCTGCCGCACCACCTCCGGACCGATTCCCGTGGAACACGTCTACGGGTTTTGCTACGCTTGGCGTCGCGCCATCCTGGACGAGGGGCTGGGCCACGATCCGACCCTGTTGACAAAAGATTTTAGCAACGGCTCGCGACTGGATACCGATCACTCGCTGACGGTCCTTCGCGGTGGATGGGAAGTCGTTTACGATGGGTCATTGCCGGTCCGACATCTGGCGATGCCACGTGGGGACATGAGCGAAGTGTCGACGCGCTGGCGTATCAACGACATTCGAAATACTCTTTATCTTTACCTGAAGCATTTCGGTCTCTTCGGCCGCAGTGCCCTTGCGCTGCGCTACGGATTACTGTTCAATCACGGCATCTTTTCTGCACTTAGGCAACCGACCCGCGCGAACTGGGTTTTTTTCCTTGCCGGACTGCGAGGTCGGGCGAGCGCGTTGAAGTTCTATATTCAGCACCTGCTTGGTGGGTGAGTCTCCTTCTATCCCAAGGGATCGTTGATCGATGAAAGTAGTGATCCTCGCAGGCGGCTACGGAACGCGTTTCGGCAAGCTGACCGATTTCATTCCCAAGCCGATGATCCCCGTCGGCTCCATGCCGATCGTCTGGCACATCATGCGATATTACGCCGCTTTCGGCCACAACGAGTTCGTTCTTGCAACGGGCTACAAGGCGGAGATGATCAAGGAGTTTTTCAGCAACCTGAACCTGCTGTCGAGCGACTTCACGGTGGATTACGGGGGAAGCGGACAGATGGAGTTCCACTCGCAACTGGACGAATTCCGCCCGAAGGTGACTGTCGCCTACACCGGGCAGGATACGATGACCGGTGGTCGCGTCAAACGGATCGAGAAGTACCTGGGATCCGATGACACTTTTTTCCTTACCTACGGGGACGGATTGTCGAACATCGACCTGGATGCTTTGCTGAAGTTCCACCGCAACCATGGAAAACTGGGAACACTCACCGCGGTCTACCCACCGCCACGGTTCGGAGATCTGAAGTTCGACGGCGATCGAATCGTCGAGTTTTCCGAAAAGCAGGGAACCAAGGGGGCCATGGTAAACGGTGGCTTCTACGTCTTCCAGCGAAAGGCCCTGGAGTATCTCTCCGAAGATCGTTCTTGCATCCTCGAAAAGAAACCTTTGGAGCAAATGGCGCTCCATGGGCAGCTGATGGGATTCCGGCACGAAGGCTACTGGCAGTGCATGGACACCACGCGCGATCTGGAGTCGCTTCAGCAGAGCTGGATCGACGGAAAGGCTCCATGGAAAGTCTGGAAAGATGGCCAAGCAGATTGATTCTTCCCAGGGCGTGTCAATGAACAGTGATGTTTTTGCCGGAGCCTACAAGGGCAAACGGGTTTTGGTGACCGGCCACACCGGATTCAAAGGGTCTTGGATGACCTGGTGGCTCCATCGGCTAGGGGCAAGCGTACATGGCTACTCCCTGCCTTCGGATACCGTTCCCAATCATTACA